>CALLQJ010000346.1 GCA_938014865.1 uncultured Fastidiosipila sp. | reverse complement strand
TTTTTCTATAGGCTTTGACACTTGGGACTTGTGTCATCATTATGACGGCGACAGATAGAAACGATATAAACAGGGTTTCAAGCCTTTTATTAGAGAAACAAAATATGGATTACTATGCTTTTTAAATGATGGGAGGTAAAAATGTCAAAAATTAAAAAAGACACCATTAAGGCAAAAGGATTTTCGATACAAATCTATACTGAAGATTTCCAAAATGATTATATAAGCCTAACTGACATAGCTAAATATAGAAACGATGAAGATCCCAGATTTGTTATTCAAAATTGGATGAGAAATAGAAACACCTTGGAATATATTGGTTTGTGGGAAGTTCTGAATAATCCGGAGTTTAACCGTGTGCAATTCGACACGTTTAGACATGAAGCGGGATTAAATAGATTTACTATGACACCTAAAAAGTGGATTGAGTCTACAGATGCAATTGGTATTGTTTCAAAAGCCGGAAGATATGGTGGAACTTATGCCCATAGTGATATAGCGATGGAATTTGCTTCATGGATATCAGCTGAATTTAAGCTATATATTATTCAAGACTATAAACGAATTAAATTAGATGAAAATTCCAGGCTATCCCTAACCTGGAATCTGCATAGAGAAATCTCAAAGATTAACTACAGAATTCATACTGATGCAATAAAGCAATACCTAATGGATGATTTAACCGACGAACAATTAGGTTATAAATATGCCAGTGAAGCTGATATGTTAAATGTTGCTCTATTTAATAAAAGAGCTAAACAATGGAGAGAAGAAAATCCCGATTTAAAGGGAAATATGAGAGATTATGCCAGCTTAGAAGAGCTGTTAGTATTAGCGAATATGGAAAGCTATAATGCCATTTTGATTGAGAAGGGAATAGAACAAAAAGAAAGAATGATAGAGTTAAGGAATTTAGCAAGAAATCAACTAATGTCTTTAAATCAAATTAATCATGAAGGGATTAAAAAACTTAATTAATAATTTGAGCCTAAGCTTTGTACCGTAACTTTAACAGGCGTATTACGATCTCTATCACGCTCAGTTCAGCTGATATACACCGGCTTGCCTGCACCGCGTATGCAGAAAGCAATGATACTGATACAAAAGGGCTGTCTCAAAACCTCGGTTTCGAGACAGCCTTTTTTATGTAAGTATTTTTTAAAAATGTTGATTTTTCTATAGGCTTTGACACTTGGGACTTGTGTCATCATTATGACGGCGACAGAAAAGCTTCGGTCTATGACGAGTGCGGGCTAATTACTTTCTAAAATAAGTGCAATAGATAGATTATAGATTGATTTTGCGTTGCAAACAGGGTATAATCTTCATAAGAACGGGAGGTGAACATCATGGCTGAAACAACAAATTTCAGTGTACGCATGGACAAGCAGGTGAAGCAGGACAGTGAGGCTCTGTTCCGGGATCTTGGCATGAATTTGACAACTGCTATCAATGTTTTTTTGCGCCAGGCGATTCGGGTAGGCGGCTTTCCTTTTGAGATTAAGCAGGATCGACCCAATAAAGAAACCTTGCTGGCGCTGCTTGAATCAGAGCAGCTGCTCAGTGATCCCAAGACGAAACGATACGCCAATGTGGAAGAAGCACTTAAGGAGCTCAAGAGATGAAGCTGGATATTGTTTGGACCTCCCGCTTCAAAAAAGACTATAAACTCGCTATGAAGCGGGGTCTTTCCATTGAGCTTTTGGACAATATCATCCGTACTTTGGCAGCCGGTAAGCCTTTACCGGAGCAAAACAGAGACCATCCGTTAAGCGGTAATTGGCGGGGACATCGTGAATGCCATATTCAGCCCGACTGGCTGCTGATTTATAAGATCGACCGGGGCGCACTTGTCCTGACCCTTACCAGAACCGGCAGTCATGCCGATCTTCTCGATATGTAAAACGAATAAGCAAAAATGAATAAGCTGAGGCCGACTGATCATCGGTCTTTTTTTATGTCTGAAAGTAAGGAGAAATGCCATCGGCATGGCGTTCGCCACCGAGGAGTTCGCTTCGTTCTTTGAAGGGTGTGAATAAAATTTAACGACAATTTCGCCCTGCGGTTCAGACTCCACCGGAGTTTGGGCTGATGGACGCCGGACTGCACAGGATGCTTCTTTAGGATTTAATTGCGTCTTCTCCGGCTCCCCGGATGATCGATGAAAAGTCTTTGAAAACGGCTCGGGAGCGTTCGGCAAAAAGTGCGATATACGTTCCGGTAAAGCTCATTGTTTGGCTTCCTTCGGTACAAAGGCCCGCCGTTGCCCCTTTGCCCAGTTCCCGGTAATCTTTTCCGTTCAAGCTGTAAGAAAAGCGGTAAAAGCGTTTGCCGGAGCTGATCCGCAGCCGGACATTTTGCGGACGCGGAATATCCGCACTTGCCGTGCAGACAAAAATATCATGCACTTGTTTGGCCAGGCAGACTTTCCATTGATTCTGCTGACACGTCAGATAAATCTCGTAATGATAAGAATCATTATAAAAAGCACTCAGCCCCGCCCGCATCCCCTGCACCTTTTCGGCCGCCGCGATCGTGACGGTATTTCGAGTCAGAAAATCTTTTTGGCGTATGCCTATCCAGCTCGGGCTGTCCTGCTCGCTTAAAGTCTTTTCTGTGCCCTGAAGAATAAGAGCTTTTCTCTCCGGATCCCGTTTATAATTTTGCATCTGCGGATTACGCAGGAAATTGTACTGAGGCGAAAAATCAGAACTTGAAAAATCATCCGAGAAATCCCGCCGAACCGCCGTGGGTTCAGGACCGGGCAGAGGGCCGTCCATGCTTAAAGAAATGCGCCCCTCATTGCCCTCATCGCCGATAAGCGGCCACAAATCCTCGCTCCATCGGACGGGGGCCAGGAAGGTTTCACGTCCGAGATTATGCAGCAGGACCGGATTGTCCTTTTCGGAACAAGAGCGGGTGCCCAGGCAGACCAGCCAGCTCTCGCCGTTCTGATCCGTAAAAAAATCCGCATGCCCGACACAGTCAATCTCCCCTCGTGTATCCTCCCGATGCGTCAAAACGGGATTAAAAGGACAAGGGGTAAAGGGGCCGTAAGGCGCTTGCGAACGAAAGACCGTCACGCTGTGCCCGTATTCCGTACCACCCTCGGCCAGGACCAGATAATACATACCGAAATATTTATAAAGATGCGGCGCTTCCGGTGAACGGCCGCCCGCCCCCCGGCTGATTAAAACCGTATCGCTGCACTTGGCACCGCTCAAAGGATCGATTTCACATTGGTAAATGCCGGCTTGCCCGGCCTCATCCATCCAAGCCGACGTAAAGTAGACCTTGCCGTCATCGTCAAAGAGCAATGAAGGATCAATGCCTTCCTGATCAATAAATACAGGGTCTGACCAGCTGCCGCCGGGATCGCCGGTGCTGACGATAAAATTGCCGCCGCCTGTGACATTTGTACTCGTCATATAAAAAAGTCCGTCGTGATAGCGGATAGTCGGGGCATAAATACCGCCCGAAGGCCGGCATCGGTGCAAGGGAAGCTGAGCCTCTCGTGTAAGGCAGTGCCCGATCAAGCGCCAATTGACAAGGTTTTTGCTGTGGTAAATCGGCACGCCCGGGAAATACTCAAAGGTGGAATTGACCAAATAAAAATCTTCTCCGACCCGGCATACGGAAGGATCAGGATGGAAACCCGAAATAACGGGATTTTGATACAGCATCTCTCTTCTCCTTAAAAATAAACGTCTTTAGAAAACCGGGCAGTAAAATACCCCCCGAAGACCGGCTCAGATCCCGCCGGCCGAACGGTAGCGCAGATCGTTCATCCGGCTGAAAAGATCCGCCCAGATATCGCCGCTGATCACATAAACAAAAGCCCGGGGCAAT
>CALLQJ010000345.1 GCA_938014865.1 uncultured Fastidiosipila sp. | reverse complement strand
TCTTCCGATCTCGGTAATCGCTGAGCAGTTTTTTTCCGCTCAAGGCCAAGTCCCCGGGCGGCACATCGATTAGATCGTAGCGCCCGTCTATGCCGAGCGCGCGGAAAATCAGAGCATGGATCTCCGGCGAGAGACTGTGCCCTAAAGGATGGCCGATCAGAGCAAAACGTTCCGTTTCTTTCTTTTCCACAGGCTCCCCCTTATCTTGGCGGCTCCCCGCTTCATTCGAGCAAGGCATAGCCCGCCTCTTTCAGCAGCGCAGCAGCCCGGGCAGCTTCTGCGGGAGATGAAATGAAAATCCGCACCTGTCCGCCTTCATACTGCCGGGCATCCTGAATAGAAAGATTATGAATATTAATGCCCGCCTCGCTTAAACGTGCGGTCAGCCGGGCCAAAACCCCCGGCTTGTCTTCAATATTCAATAAAAGCTGACTATCGCTGACCAGGGGCCCCGTCCCCTGCTGCGGCACCCGGGCCCTTTTCTCATTCGCCGCCGAGAAAAAAGCTTCCAGCGCCGCGGCATCGCCTCTTTCGAGCGCGGAAAGGACCTCTTCGAGCCCCTTTATCATCTCCCGGAGCGCCGCCGCGAGATAGTCCCCGGATTCCAGACTGATCCCGGCCCAGAGCGCCGGATCCGACGAGGCAATCCGCGTAATGTCCCGAAAGCCCCCGGCCGAAAGCAAAAGCGCGAGCCTTTCCTCTTCGCGGAGGGCCGCATTCACCAGCGCCGAAGCCGTAATATGCGGCAGATGCGAAACGCGGGCCACCAAAAAATCATGCTGCGAGGGTTTCAGAAAAAGTGCCCGGGCCCCCAGAAGAGCTGCAAAGTCTTCCAGAAAATCCGCCACTGCCTCCTGATCCGGCAGGGGCTCTTCCGGCAGGCAGAAGGCATAGCAGGCATGGTCAAAAAGCGCTTCGTCCGCGCAGTAATAGCCGGTCCGCTCCGAACCGGCCATGGGATGCCCGCCGGCAAAGCGCAGGCCGCGGCAGCCCGCCATGACCGCGGATTTCACGCTGCCCGCATCACTTAACAAAGCATCGGAACGGGCCCCGAAAAAACGGGCCAAGGGCACAATAGTCTCAACGGGCGTGGAAAAAAGCACAAAATCCGCTTTAAAAAGATCCTCTTCCCGAAGCAGCGCCTCCTGCCACCGCCCTTCCGCATCCAGATGCGGCAGAACAAAGCCGCGGCTGATCACCCCGTCTTTTTTTGCCTGCGCCAGGACCTCGGCCCGTGAAGCCGCGGCCCATATCTCAAGGCCCTGCGGGAAAAGCTCCCGGCTTTGGCCGCGGCGGCAGGCCCTGCTCAAGGCCTTGGCCAGCGAGCCCCCGATCAGGCCGAGTCCGTAGATTAAAACGGTAAATTTTTTATTCGCTCGCATCGGCGGCATCCTCAGCTTTCCGGCCGAGCGTCTCACAGACGGCCCGGATGCCTCGGCTTAAACGGGCATACTGCTTAAAGGTCAGCTGCTGCGCCGCATCCGACATGGCCGCGGGCGGATTGGGATGGACTTCGATAATCAGCCCGTCCGCTCCGGCCGCCGCAGCCGCGAGCGCCAGAGACGGCACCAGGCGGTAGTCGCCCGCCGCATGGGAGGGGTCGACGATCACCGGCAGGTGGGTCTTTTCCCGCAGGACGGGAATGCAGCCGATATCCAGCGTGGCGCGGTAGGCTTTTTCGAAGGTCCTTATGCCGCGTTCACATAAAATCACTTTATAATTGCCTTGACTGAGAATATATTCACTCGACGAAAGCCACTCTTCAATGGTTTCCGCCATGCCCCGTTTCAGCAGCACCGGCTTGCCGGCTTGCCCCACGGATTTCAAGAGGCGGAAATTCTGGGCATTGCGCGTGCCGATCTGAAAAATATCCACATAGGGCAGCATGGCTTCGATATCAAGTTCCGAGAGCACTTCGGAGACCACGAGCATGTCGAGTTCGTCGGCAATTTCGCGCATCCAGCGCAGGCCTTCTATCCCCGTGCCCTGAAAAGAATAAGGCGACGTCCGCGGCTTGTACGCGCCGCCGCGCAGTATGCGGGCACCTGACTTGCGCACGGCCTTGGCCGTTTCATAGAGCTGCTCATAGCTTTCAATCGAACAGGGCCCCGCCATCTGGACAAAATGTCCGGCCCCCAAAAGAATGCCCTTGCCTAAGTCATAAACGTCGGGATCTTGTTTGAACGTTTTGCTGGCGAGTTTATAAGGATCCGTAATCGGGATAATGCGCTCCACACCGGGGAGGATCTGAATATTCTCACGCTTGACGCGGGAGGTATCCCCTACGACGCCGATGATCGTGCGCTCATTGCCTTTGCTGAAATGGGTGGCGAGACTGTAAGATTCTAATACTTTGACGATTTCCCGGACATCATCCTGCCGGGCATTCCGATTTAACAGAATTACCATATCGTACCTTCTTTCCTTCCGTACTTCCTTAGGGCCTGCGCCCTGCTTCCTCTCTGTCCGAAAACAGATTGTCTTAAATCATACTGTGCAGCAGGGCGCAGATCAAGGCTTTCTGCCGGAAATTTCAGCAAAATCCTGTCAAAAATGCCGAATCATTCGGCATCCGGAACGGCTTTTTAAAATTCAATCCCCGGCCGGGCCGCAACGCCCCGCTCAAAGGGGTGGCGCACGGCGCGGATTTCACTGAGGTAATCGGCAAGTTCCCTTAATTCGGGAGAGGGCTTTCGCCCGGTGAGGACGAGGTCCGGGCCCTTCTCATCGGCCTTGACCCTTTCGCAGAGCCTCAGCAAAGCCCCGGCATCCACTAAATTGAGCTCAGCAGAAGCGAGGATTTCATCCAGGACCAAGACGCCGGGCTTTTGTTCATGGGCCTTGTACCAAGAAGCCGCTCGTTTGAGGCGTTCATCCTGATAGCGCCGGAGTGCTGCTTTTTGTGCCGCATCCATCTCCCAGGTAAAGCCTGAAGCCTCTTCCGGCATCCCGCTGTCCGTCTCGGCCCCCGCCTCGCGCAGCGGTTTGAGTTCGCCCGAACGGCCGTCTTTGAGGTACTGCTGAAAAAGCACGGGAAAATCCCGGCCCCGCGCCCTCAGTGCCAGCCCGGCCGCAGCGGTGCTTTTGCCCTTGCCGTCTCCGTAATAAATATGGATAAGTCCCATAAAACCTTCTTTCTTAACTAAGACCCCGAAAACGCCTCAGGGTCTTCGTGTTTCTTTTCATTTTTAAAGGGCATCAATTTCGCAAAACGCAGCTTGCCCGGATGCATCTTCAGCCGGATTTCGGAACTTTGGAAAATCTCGCCGTCGTAATTGGCCGGTATCGGCCGGCCGTCCGATGAACGGATCAGGCCCTCTGTCATATGCATCATGTGAATTTTCGGATGCCCGAGGTGCTCGCCTTTCTTGTATTGAAAGGCCAGCGGCAGAAATTCTTTGAAGCTCAGATTATCGGCATAAAGAAAATCGCCCAGACCGTCTTGAAGATCCGCTTCGGGGCTCGGGTTAAAGCCGCTGCCGTAATAGCCGCCGTTGCCGACCACCGCCGTCGCCGCAATTTTGTCTGCGGAAAAAATCTCCCCCTTTTCATCTTTCATTTCAAAATGCAGCGGATAGTGCTTGACGTAAAAGATCGTCTTCAGCACGGCCAGGACGTAGGCCATCTGTCCCAGGAAGGGGTGTTTTTCCAAAATATCGTAGGCGGTTTTTAAGACCACGGTATCGTAGCCCAGGGACAAAACATTTACACAGTAATGCCCGTTGACTTCCAGAAGATCGATGGCCGTCAATTCCGCTTCCGGCGTCCGGGGGAGCACACGCCGCAGCGCCTCTTTGGCCTTGAGTCCGGGGTAGAGCTGACGGGTAAGATCATTGCAGGTCCCCGTAG
>CALLQJ010000344.1 GCA_938014865.1 uncultured Fastidiosipila sp. | reverse complement strand
CGGCCGCTTCGCCGCGCTGGACAAAAGGGCCGCTCATGATGACCACAATCCGGCAGTCTTCGCCGAATTTTTCCTTGATCATCCGATACTGCCGGGCATGCCCCTCATGGAAGGGATTGTATTCTGCTGTTACCGCTGCTGTTTTCATGAGCCTTATTATAGTATGCTTCCTCTTTTTTTGCTGGGATTTGCGGAAAATGCAGTGCAGACTCCGCAATTATGAACGGATGATGTATGACAGAAAAGCAAAAATTCAGCATAATTAAGTATTCAGTAAGCTTTAAAGAGAGGAGATAAGTATATGGGAGCTTTGCGAAATAAATTAGATTTAAAACAGCAGCATCTGACGGTGATCAGTATGCCGCCCGAGCTGGAAGCACCTTTTAAGGCGGAGCTTTCCTGGACCAAGTACGACGAAATGCCTGATCTTGAACCCGAAGCGGTGCTGGCTTTTGCCCGCGACCTTAAAGAACTGGCCGCCTTAATTCCTCAGGTGCTGGATAAAGCAGGAGAGCAGACCATTTTGTGGTTTGCCTACCCGAAGAAACGTTCCGAACGCTATGACAGTGATATCAGCAGAGCCCGGGGCTGGGAGCGGCTGGAAGACCAAGGCTATGAGCCGCTGCGGCAGATTTCCCTCGACGAAGACTGGTCGGCGCTGCGTTTCGGAAAACGCTGAGGGCAGGGTATAGGCCGGGACGTTCCGGGGCGTTCGGAGGGGACGAAAAGACCGTTCTTCTCCAAGCAGAAAAAGTTCCGGATTCTTGTCCGCAGCCTGTCCTTCAACTATACTTGATAGTATAGATAACTATTACATATTTAGCTTGTCTGACGAGAAAAAAGGCAGCTGAATTTAAGAAAGAGGTAAGTGTATGAGTTTTATTGAAAACATACTTCAGCGCGCAAAGGCAGATGTGAAACGGATCGTGCTTCCGGAAGCGACGGACGAACGTGTTTTGACCGCTGCCGTCAAAATCCGCGATGAAGGATTTGCCGACGTGATCCTGGTCGGGGCCGAGGATGAGGTAAAGCAGGCCGCCGATAAATTTGATCTCGACATTGAAGGCATCGAACTGGTGGATCCGGCCTCCTGTGAGAAGACGGAAAGCTATGTCGAGGCCTTTTATGAACTGCGCAAGAAGAAAGGCATGACGCCTGAGAAAGCAAAGACTCAGATGCAAGATCCTGTTTATTTCGGCTGCATGATGGTCAAGCAGGGCGATGCCGACGGCATGGTCTCCGGTGCGGTACACAGTACGCCCGATACCCTGCGTCCGGCGCTGCAGATTGTCCGCACGGCCCCCGGCACCAAGCTGGTCTCCGCCTTCTTCCTGATGGTGGTTCCGGATTGTGAATACGGCGCAAACGGCACCTTTGTATTTGCCGACAGCGGCCTGAATGAAAATCCTGATGCCGAGCAGCTTTCGGAAATTGCCATTTCGTCGGCCAAGTCTTTTGAACTGCTCGTCGGCGAAGAGGCGAAAGTGGCCATGCTTTCGTATTCTTCCAAGGGCTCTGCCAAGAGCGAACTGGTAGACAAGGTCACAGAAGCGACCGCGCTGGCCAAGGAAAAAGCACCGTCTTTAATGCTCGACGGCGAACTGCAGCTTGATGCGGCCATCGTTCCCGAAGTTGCCGCTTCAAAGGAGCGCGGCAGCGCGGGAGGCGGCAAGGCGAACGTTCTGATCTTCCCGGATCTTAATGCCGGCACTATCGGCTACAAGCTCGTGCAGCGTCTGGGCAAGGCCGAAGCGTACGGCCCAGTCTGCCAGGGGATTGCCCGTCCCGTTAACGATCTGTCCCGCGGCTGCAACGCCGATGATATTGTCGGTGTAGTCGGCATCACCGCCGTACAGGCACAGGCTGCCGAATAAGCCGCTGAGGAAAAGGAGTAAAAAACACTATGTTAATTCTTGTTATTAATGCAGGAAGTTCTTCTTTGAAATTCCAGCTGATCGACTCCGACGATGCGTCGGTTTTAGCGAAGGGCCTTTGCGAGAGAATCGGTATTGACGGTGCCATGACTTACAAAGCCGGCGGCAAAGAGATGGAGAGCAAAGAAGCCATGCCGACGCACAAAGAAGCGATTGCTCAGGTGCTTTCGGCGCTGACTTCCGAAGAATACGGCGTCATCAAATCTATGGACGAAATCGGCGCGGTCGGGCATCGTGTGGTGCACGGCGGCGAAGAATTTGCCGAATCGGCCGTGATCACGGATGAGGTCAAAGAGGCCATTAAGGCCTGCATTCCGCTTGCACCTCTGCATAACCCGGCCAATCTGACGGGGATTGAGGCCTGCCAGGAAGTCATGCCGGACACCCCGATGGTAGCGGTTTTCGATACGGCCTTCCATCAGACGATGCCGCCCGAAGCTTATATGTATGCGCTGCCTTACGAAATGTATACGAAGTATAAGGTGCGCCGCTACGGCTTCCACGGCACCTCGCATGACTTTGTCAGCAGCGAGGCGGCCAAGTTCCTCAATAAAGATATTAAAGATCTGAAGATCATTACCTGCCATCTCGGCAACGGTTCGTCGATTTCGGCAATTAAAAACGGCCGCTGCATTGAGAATTCGATGGGCATGACCCCGCTGGCCGGTGTTCCGATGGGAACCCGCTGCGGTGATATTGATCCGGCGATTCACAATTATCTGCATAACGCCGATCCCGATCTCAGCTTCGAGGCCTTGGACACGATGATGAATAAAGAATCCGGTGTCCTCGGCATTTCCGGCGTCAGCTCGGACTTCCGCGATCTGGATGATGCGGTTGAAGAAGGCAATGAGAGGGCTAAGCTGGCCTTGGATATGTTCAACTATGCGGTCCGCAAATACATCGGTGCCTATACGGCGGCGATGGACGGCGTGGATGTCATCGTCTTTACCGCCGGCGTAGGGGAGAACTCCTCAACGGTCCGGGAAGCGGTTTTATCCGGCCTTAGCTATCTCGGTGTGGAGATTGATCCCGAGCAGAATAAGAAACGCGGAGAAACCATGGAGATTTCCACCAAGGACTCCAAGGTGCGTGTCCTCGTCATCCCGACGAATGAAGAATATATGATTGCCCGGGAGACGGCACGCCTGGTCTGATCGTGCAGGATGCGTACGTGTCTGAGGCGCGGACGCATTATAAGCGGATAAAGAAAAAAGCGGTTTCGGCCTTTCGGCCGGGACCGTTTTTAAGATCTGATCTGAATTTAAATTTTGCTGCGATAAAAAATTAAGATTTTCCGGAAGACGCGGTATCTTTTCCCGGGGAGGCGGAGGGAGCAGAAGATGACGCATCGTTTTTCTCCCGAGCCGTTTCAGCTGTTTTTTCAGCGGTACGAAGCTTTTCGTCCGCAGCTTCCTGCTGACGGCGTCGGGCGGCACGGGCCTCCTGTTTTTCTTTTTGAATAAGATTGACCCCCGTATATTCTCTGGGGACTTCTTTATTTGCATCCATGCCGTGCAGCCAGGCGGAGATGGCCGCGGTCATCGCGTGGGTGTCCTCGTAATCGGCCGGATCCATCGGCTCGCCGTAGGTCACGATCAGGCGGCGCCGCCGTCCGAAGCTCTTGAAAGGTTTCGGCCAGGTCATATGCCGCGAGAAAATTTCGTAGCCTCCGTCAATAAATGCCGGTACAACCACACAGCCCGTATGCTGCGCGATAAAAGCACAGCCGTCGTGGATTTTGCCGATTTTTCCGTTCGGTGTCCGGGTGCCTTCCGGATGAATGAGCAGGATATTCCCCGCTTCCAAGGCGTGGATGGAAATGCGCAGCGACTGCAGAGCGCTGCCTTTGCGGTCGATGGGAATGCCCCGTCCGACGCGCATGATGACTTTTCCGAACCAGCCTCTGGACTCTTCAAGTTCTTTGGCGGCCAGGCTGGTGAATTTGGCAAAGTGATCATCGGGCAGGCGCATGCTGACAAATAAACCGTCGATGTAGGTTTCGTGATTCGGAGCAATGATATAGGGAGCGGAAGCCGGCAGGTTTTCCAGGCCGCGGACTTCAAAACGCGTAAACATACGTACCAGAGCCCTTCCGATTTTGTTGCAGATACGGCCGGATAAACCGCGTTCAATCGGTTTAATTTTAACAATTTCTTTTCTCTTTGTTGATTCAGAATCCTTTTCCGTCACTTTACACCTCAGACTAAACAACGCAAAATAAACACATGTTTGTGTTCAGAAAAAGCACCTGCGCCGGTCAGCAAGATCATTTGCCCTGTGTAGGCATAATACAATGATTTCGATTTGATAGTCAAAAAACATAAGGAAAAGATGAATGAATAAGGATAAAACATCACATCAAGATACTGCGCAAAGCCGGGCGGAAAGCTTCAGCGATTTCCGCAGCCTGCTTCTGAGTTCAGCCCGCCGTTACGGCGCACATGAAGCCTATCGTTTCCGGCGTCATCCGAAAGCGGAAGAGGAGACGCGCTCTTTTGAAGACATCCGTCAGGACGTCCAGAACTTAGCTGAGTATATCCTGATGTATTTCCCCGCCTCAGAACGCGCCCATTTTGCGTTTGCGGGCCCGAATTCCTATGAATGGATCTTTATCCATCTGGCCGCCATGACGGCGGGTACGGTCTCTGTGCCGCTTGATAACCTGCTTCCGCAAACGGAGCTCTTAAATCTCCTGGAGCGGGGAGACTGCCAAATCTTCTGTGCCTCTGCCGCCCATGCCGAAAGCGGGCTGAAAGCACTGCATGAACTGCCGAAGCTCAAGCTTTTAATTCTCAATGACCTGACGCTGGGCAAAAAAGATAAGCTTCCGAAGGATTTTGACGTCCCGGCCGGCAAGAAAATTGTCCTCTTAAGCGATGCGCTGGAAGAAGGCAGAAAAATCCGGGAGGCCGGAAAAGGACAGTATCTTTCCCTTGAACAAAAGCCCGGCGAGCTTGCGGTCGTTTTTTACACCTCCGGCACGACGGCGGAGGCCAAAGGCGTGATGCTTTCGCAGATAAACATTCTGGCGAATCTGGCGAGCATCGCCGAGATCCTGCCGATTTATCCGGGCGAGCGTTTTCTCTCCGTTCTGCCGATGCACCATACCTTCGAACATACAGCAGGACAGCTCTACCCGCTGAGTGAAGGCCCGGTGGTCTGTTTTGCCGACGGACAGCGTTATATCGGCAACAATATCCGGGAATGGGCAATCTCGTGGATGATCGGGTGGCCCCGTCTATTTGCAAGCCTGTGGCGGGTCTTTAATAAAAAGATTGAACATGCCGGCCTGAGCGGAATGATGAAAATGGCGCGTTCGCTGGCGCGCGGCCTGGAAAAAGTCGGCATTAAAGCGAAGCGGAAAATCTTTGCGCCGGTCATTGACGCCATGGGCGGGAAAATCCGGGCCATGGTCGTCGGCGCAGCTTCGGCAGACCTCGAAGTGGTCCGGGGCTTTAACGACATCGGCATTGAATTTTTCCAAGGCTACGGCATGACCGAACATTCGCCGGTCATTGCATCCTGTACATCCGAGCTGAATGTCCCCGGCAGCGTCGGTGCACCGCTTCCCGGAGTCGAGGTAGTGATTGATGAGGATCCCGATCTGGAAGCGGGACAAGGCGAAATTACGGTCCGTTCCGACTCGGTCATGCTCGGCTACTACAAGGACGAGGCAAGGACGAAAGAGGCACTGGATGAAAACGGAAGGCTTCACACCGGTGATATGGGATATTTTGATAAACGCGGAGCCCTCCACATCACGGGACGTTATAAATCCATGATTGTGCTGCCGAACGGCAAGAAAGTTTTTCCTGAAGAAGTCGAGGCCCTTTTCGGTCAGATGGACGGCGTAGAAGATGTCCTGGTATGGGGCGCGCCGAACGAGCGCGGCGGTATCGACCTCTCCGTCCGTTTTGCTCTGGCGCCTTCCGCTTTCCCGGAAGATTTCAAACAGACGGACCGGCACATCCGTTCTTATCTTGAAAAAGAAGTGGAACGGGTGAATAAACTGCTGCCGGACTATAAGCATATCCGCTACTTTGTTTTCTCGGATGAAGGCATGATCAAAAGTACGACCCGCAAGATTAAACGCCATGAGGAGATTGAGCGGCTGAACCTTTACCTTCTGACCGAACATAAGACAATCCGAAGCCTTAACGGCAAAAGAATACTCTAG
>CALLQJ010000343.1 GCA_938014865.1 uncultured Fastidiosipila sp. | reverse complement strand
TGAATGGCTGTTTTTTTCATATTTCTGAAGCTCCTTTCATTGCTTTTCATATACAGTCTAGGGTTTGCTCCTGTCCCGGCGGAGCAGCAAAATGCGACAATTAGCTAAAACGAAGACTCGGGATCAGGGGGGCAAAGCTGATGAGCATGACGGCCAGAAGATTCATGACCATCGGCAGAAGATAACGATTGCTCCGGGAGGCCAGGCGTTTTCGCTGCTTCTCTTTTAAGACATGGGCAAAATGCAGATTCTGCATGTCCAGCATCATCAGATCCCGGCGTGAGCCGCTGATGCTGACCCGATAAAGAAGATTTAAATACATGCCGGCTTCCGGAAAGTCTAATTTTTCCGCCAGCTCGTTCAGAACCTTTTCCGGCGATTCGCGGTTTCGCAGGCGGCGGTTTATATGCTGTAGTTCCGGAGACCATAAGGGGTCCCGGCGGAAGGCTTTTTCCGCCGCAGCCAGGGCATGATCCAGGCTGCGGGCAGAATCCAAAGAGAGGCTGAGACAGCTGAAGAGAAGCGGCAGGCTGTCCTGCAGCCTTTCTCTTTTTTCGGCGGCCTGCTGCCGGATTTTAAGGGAAGGATAGAGAGCCCAAATAAAGCAGAGAAAAATCGGGATTAAAGGATTTTCTCCGGCCGCCCGGAATAGCACAAGGCCCGGGAGGGCAGGCAGGAATCTGAGGAACCGCTTAAGACTTAATTGCTCTAAATACCTTTGATGCAAACGCCGGTCCGGCTGATCCGAAAGCAGAAAAATATCCGACAAGAGTTTATCTTTCCGGATATAAAAGGAAAAGACGGTCGGCATCTTTACGGCTTTGGGGATCAAGCGTACAGAGGGAAGCCGGAAGTCTTCGCTTCTTTGCTTTTGCCGGCGGAATATTTTCCGGATCAGGAGTACCGAAGCTAAAAAGAGCAGGTATGCCCCGCCTAAGAGCAGCAGCCCTTCTTGGCTTGTGTAGGCCGTTTCCAGAAAATCAGGCGCCGTCAGACGCAGAAAGAGCAGAATAAGAGCCGGCATCAGCGCCAGAGAGAGGCTTTCGCTTAAGGCCTTGGCCCGGTCGGCGGCAAGACTTGTTTCCGCCTCGCGCAGCTGCCGCAGAGACTGTTCAAAGCGGCTGAAGAGACCGGCGCTGTGTTTTCCGTCTTCTTCGGGATACTGCAGGAGCGCATAGAAGAGATTGCTTTCGGGGCAGGGGAAAATCTTCTGCAGCAGAGGCTGTAATTCAGAAAGTGCTAAATTATTCTCCAGCGCAATCATCAAGTCCCGGTACGCTTTGCGGCTTCGGGAAAAGCGGGCATGTTCTTTCCGGCCGCGGGCGGCCCGGTACAGGGCAATCCGCAAGGTATTCCCGCTGTTTATATGGGTCAGCAGGGACTGCAGATAATTCAATAATTCATACACGGCTTCCTTTTGCACGACCGCCGCATAAAGTTCCGGCAGTATCGGTGCAAAGACCAAGGCGCTTAAGAAGCAGAGCAAAAGAGCAGGGCGAGACAGAGGCAGGAAGAGCCGGCACAAGGGAAATGCCGCCGCGGCGCATAAAATGAAACTCAGGCTGCAGAAAAGGATTTTCATCTTTTGGTTCTTTTGCATCAGCGGCTCTCTTTCCGTAAAAACAAGGTCTCCAGGCGGTAGCCGTTCTCGCGTGAGGGATGAATCTCGGCTAATTCACTGACATAGCGCCTGCCTCCGGGGCTGCGTTTCAGATGCAGGAGGTAATCAAAGCTTGACGCGATATGGCGCAGGATCACCTCATAGCGCAGCCGGGAAGCGGCCAGGATCAGATCGGCCAGACGCAAAAGCATGCTTTCACAATCGTTCGCGTGAATGGTGCAAAGCGTTCCGGGGTGTCCGGTCATGGCGGCCTGCATCATGTCATAGGCCTCATCGCCCCGGACTTCGCCGACAATAATGCGATCCGGGCGCATCCGGAGTGCGTTGCGGATCAAAAGCGCACTGTCGATGCCGCCGCTGCCGTCGCGGCCCGGGGGCCGGCAGGTCAGGCGCACCCAGTTCAGGCGCTTTTGCAGGCGAAGTTCGGGTGCATCTTCGATGGTGATGATCCGTTCGTTTTCGGGGATATAGGCCGATAAAATATTCAGCAGCGTCGTTTTTCCGCTGCCGGTGCCGCCTCCGATGATCACGGAGCGGCGGCTTCTGACGGCGTTAATCAGAATATCCGCCGTCTTCTCATCCATAAAATCTTCCCGGATCAGTTCGGGCAGCTCTGGTTTGATGCCCCCGAATTTACGGATGGTCAGGACCGGACCGTCCGGGGCAGCCGGCGGCAGCACCGCATGGGCTCTCGAGCCGTCGGGCAGGCGGACGGAGGCCAAGGGGCTGCTGTAGGATAAAAGCTGATTGTAGCGGGAGAAAAAGCCGCAGATAATCTGCTGCAGTTCCTCCTTGTCTTTAAAACGCTGCGGGGAGCGGTAGATTTTCCCGCCTTTCTCATAAAAGATTTTGTCCGGGCCGTTCACCATAATTTCCGTGATTTCCGGCCGGTCCAAAAGCGGCTGCAGAAGATCGAGACGGCGGAAACGATTGAAAATCTCTTCCTGCAGCTGCCGTCTTTTCGGAAGATCTAAGTTTTGGTCAATGGCCGATTCCGCGGCCGTCACGGCGATGATTTCTCTTACCCTATCATCGGAGACATCTTCTTCCGCGATCAGACGAAAAAACACTTCACGGCTGAGGCAGTCTTTAAGCTCTTCTTCAGAGCGGCCGCCGGGCACGGGAGAAGAGGGAGGCGCTTTTGCGGAATTTTTCTTTGCCTTTTTCCTGTGCTTAAAAAACATCCTGCTTCCTTCCCTCATGTCCCGCTGCCGGGCAGACTGCGGGCAAGGGCTCCGGAAGGCAGGAGCCCGGTCAGACCGGCGGTCTCTTCCGCCCAGATCTCTTCTGCGCAGACCGCCTCGGGTTCTGCGGCGTAGAATGTATCGCTGAGGGCGGCGGCTTCGGCACAAAGACGAAAGGGCAGAGCGCAGCAAAGCACAAAAAGCCGGTAATTTTGCCCGTACTCCGCTTCGGCCCAGCGGCTTGTTACTTCAATCGCCTGCCGAAATACGGCGGGGGAGAGCAGGAGCCAGTCATCGCTGTGTTTGGGCGGCAGAAGGCGGCGGGCGAAGGGAATTTCCGGATGCAGTTCAAAATATTCACCGACCCTCTCTTCGGACATCCGCTGCAAGGAAAGCGCAAGCAGAAAATCTTCTTTGGCCGGAACGGCCGGCGGATCCGGGACGCTCTGCGGGAAACAGTAGCCGGGGCCCGCCTCCAGGATCAGGCTTTGCCGCCCGCGGTTGTGGGCCTCGGCCGTTTTCTTTTTAATAAATGAAGAGAAAGCCGGATGCATATAGGGAAGACAGAAAGCCGAAACGGGCGCAAGCGGCGCACTGAGCCTGAACGCTTCGAGACGGGAGGCGAGCGCTGCCGTAATTTCACTTAAAGGCGCAAGGCGGGGCAGGTTCTCTTCATCTTCCGGCGTTTTCAAGGCGGAAGAATCCGGATCCGATAAAAACATGACCGGGGCGCGGAAGCGGCTTTCGGGAAAATGTTCTTTGGTGCAGATTAAAAGATAATCTTCCGGCAGATCTTTTTCCTCACCGGCTAAAGACTCCGCCGCCCGGGTCTCGGACGGCGTCCGGCAGACTTTAAATCTTATGTCAGGATGAATGGCTTTCAGTTTCCCGGCCAGCGCCTCGGCGTAAAAAATGTCGGCATCTAAAATTTCAATCTCCATGAAAATACCTCCTCTTTCAGCTTAGGAAGGGACCGGGAGGCCCGGAACGACGATTTACGACAATAGAGAACAAAAGCCTGAAGACTTCCTTAAATCGCTTCATCCCTGTTTCCTTTGTGCTTTGAAATCAGGCAGGCTGGTGGTATCATAGAGAAAACTTATCAAGAGAGGCGGAGGGAGACGGCCCGATGATGCCCGGCAACCAGCTTTAAGCATGGTGCTAAATCCGCCGGCGGCAGCCGGGAGATGAGGCAATATTGATTTAAAAACCTTGTCCTCGCGGGCAGGGTTTTCTTTTTAGGAGGAGATATTATGACGGATAAACACTATTTATTTACATCTGAATCGGTAACGGAGGGGCATCCGGATAAAGTCTGCGATCAGATTGCCGATGCCGTGCTCGATGATATTCTGCGTCAGGACCCCTATGCCCGCGTCGCCTGCGAATGCATGGCAACCACAGGCATGGTCTATATCGTCGGCGAAATCAGCACCAGCTGCTATACGGAAATCCAGAAAACCGCAAGGCAGGTCATCAGCGATATCGGCTATAATTCGTCGGACTACGGCTTTGATGCCAAGACCTGCGCCGTGATTACGTCGATTGATGAGCAGTCGAGTGACATTGCCATGGGGGTGGACGAGGCGCGCTATTCCGGCGAGAAGAAACAGACCGGGGCCGGCGATCAGGGCATGATGTTCGGCTATGCCTGCAAGGAAACCGAAGAACTGATGCCGCTGCCGATTTCCCTGGCCCACGCTCTTTGCCGGCGCCTGGCGGAAGTCCGGAAAAAAGGCATTTTGGATTACATCCGTCCCGACGGTAAGGCGCAGGTGACGGTGGAATACGAGGGCCATATACCGCTCCGGGTCGATACGGTCGTTGTTTCTACACAGCATGATCCGCATGCGGATATTGAATCTTTAAGAAAAGATATTTATGAAGAAGTCATTAAGAAAAGCATTGATCCCGCGCTTTTGGACGACGATACCAAGGTCCTGATTAATCCGACGGGACGTTTCGTGATCGGCGGCCCGCACGGAGACTCCGGGCTTACCGGCCGGAAAATCATTGCGGATACCTACGGCGGCAGTGCACCGCACGGCGGCGGTTCCTTCTCGGGGAAGGATCCGACAAAGGTCGACCGCTCTGCCTCTTATGCGGCCCGTTATGCGGCTAAAAATATCGTGGCGGCCGGGCTTGCGGAACGCTGCATGATCGGCCTGGCCTATGTCATCGGTGTGGCCGAACCCGTTTCAGTTTTTGTCGATACGGAAGGCAGCGGCAAGCTTCCCGATGATGAGCTGGCGGAATTGGTGCAGCGCTGCTTTGACCTTACCCCTGACGGCATCATTGAAAGCCTCGACCTCAGACGTCCGATTTACCGGCAGACAGCAACTTACGGACATTTCGGCCGTCCCGAACTGGATCTGCCCTGGGAGCGCTGCGATAAAAAAGAATTGCGCCTGAAAGAAGCCGAAGCCTTCAGAAAATGAGCCGGCGGAGGATCCTGCCGCTGCAAAAGCTTCGGGAACAAGCGCTTTTGCCGGAGATCTGTTCCTACTGCTCGGCTTCCCTTGCGCCTGAGGCATGGCCTCGGGGCATTTGTCCGGATTGTTTAAGTCACATACCGCTTCGCCCGCCCGGGGAGATGCGGTATTTTTCTGCCCTTGAGGAAGGGCGCTTCAGCGACAGTCTGCCTTTGTATGTGTTTTTTTATTATGAGGGGGATATCCGCCGGGCCGTGACCGGCCTGAAATTTCATGAACGCACGGATTTCTGCAGAAGCCTCGGCGATCTTATGGTGCTTTCCTGGCGGCGCCGGCAAAGGGCCGAAGACGAAGGGAAGACAGCGTTTCGGGCCTTGGCAAAGGCAGAGGCCATTCTGCCTTTGCCTTTGCACAAGAAGAGGCTGCGTGAACGCGGCTATAATCAGGCGGAGCTTCTGGCCGCTCCTTTGGCCGAAGCCCTCGGCCTGCCGCTGTATACGGATCTGCTGATCCGCCGGAAAGCGACCCTGCGCCAATCTGAAACAAAGGACCGGCGCGAACGGGAAAGCAACCTGCGCGATGCTTTTATCTGCAAAGATCCGGGAGCGGTGAACGGCAGATGCCTTGTTTTGTTTGATGATGTAAGCAGCAGCGGGGCAAGTCTCAGGCAGGCGGCCCGGCCTCTGCTGGAAGCGGGCGCGACTGTCATTCTTGCGGCGATGGCGGGCAATATACGGACGGGTAACAGCGATGCGCTTTTTTCGCGCTGAAGGCTTCGGAACTTGTAAAGAACGCGGGCGGATATAATAATAGACATAAAGCTGAATATAAACTTAAAAAAATATGAAAAGAGCGGCAGCTGCCGCAGGAGGCA
>CALLQJ010000342.1 GCA_938014865.1 uncultured Fastidiosipila sp. | reverse complement strand
GACAAAACGCTTCTGACGCTCGAACCGTCTGACATGCTGATTACCGACGGCGAGCAGGCGCTGGCGCTGGCCGGCGTCATGGGCGGCAAGAAAGATTCGATCCTGCCGGATACCGAAAGCATGATTCTTGAGGTGGCCTCTTTTGATGCGATGTGCATCCGAAGAACGACCCAGCGGCATAATCTGAGAACCGAAGCGTCGACGCGCTTTGAAAAAGATATTGATACCGCCAGGGTAGACCAGACATTGGCTTACACACAGGCTTTAATTAAAAAACTGATCCCGGAGGCGGAGCTGAAAGCCTTCGGCGAAGACGTCACGAGTCTTACGGAACCGAGCGTCATCAAACTGCCTTTGGACTTCTTAAACGTCCGCATCGGACGCGAGCTTTCGGCAGCGGATGTCAAACACTATCTGGCGCCGCTGGGCTTTTCTTTCCCTGAAGAAGATGAAGCTTCGGTCACGGTGAAAGCGCCGGTCTGGCGTTCGACCGGGGACATTTCCCTGCCGGATGATCTGCTTGAAGAGATTGCCCGGATGATCGGTTATGAAAATTTTGATTTCGTGCCGCCAAGCGTCAAGCTGACAGGTTTTGTTAAACAGCCGAAAGAAGAGCTGGATCGCAGGCTGCGGGAGTATCTGGCGTACCGCTGCGGCTTTCAGGAGATTTACACCTATCCCTGGGTGCACGAACGCTATATCAATGCGGCGGCAGAGGACAGCTCGGACTGGGTCGAGCTTGAGGCACCGCCTTCTCCCGAAGAGCGCCTGCTGCGCGGATCGCTGATCCCGAATCTTTTGGAAGCATCGGCGGATAATCTGCGCTATTTTGAGGATTTCAGGATTTTTGAATTGAGCCAGGTCTTTCATCAGGGCAGCTACAGTCCCTCTGAACCCGAAGAAATTCTGCCGGAAATGCGGCGGGAACTGGGCGGCGCTTTGGCCGGTGAGGATCCCGTACTGCTCTTCCGTCAGGCGAAGGGCGTCATTGAGGCGATGCCGGAGCTTCTGCATATTGAAGCCTTGCATTTTGCCCATGAACAGAAACCTTCCTGGGCGGATCCCGAAATGTGGCTGAATATTAAAAATCATGAAGACGAGATCATCGGCAGCATGGGCCTGATTTCCCTGAAGGCCGAGCACGAGGCCGGCATCCGGCATCGTATGGTCTTTTTGTTCCGGCTCAATACCGAAAAGCTTCAGCCGCTGGATTCACGGGAGAATATTTACAAGCCGCTGCCGCGTTATCCCGAAGTCGAGCAGGATCTTAACATCGTGACGACCGAGGAGACGTCCTGGCAGGCGATTTCCGAAATTGCGGAACGCTATGCGGACCGCTGCCGCTTTATCGAGGAGTATCACGGCAAGCAGCTTCCGGAGGGCAGGAAATCGGTGATTTTCCGCTACTGGATTTCATCGGATGAGAGAACCTTGACCTCGGAAGATATTGAGAAGACGAGCAATAAGATACTCAAAGCGCTTCATAAGGAATTAGGCGCCAGCCTGCGCAGCTGATTTTCCTTTCGAAAGCAAAAGCCAAAAGCATATAAGAGCCCCGGGGAAGACCGGGGCCTTTGTTTTGCGCAAAAAAACAGCGCCCGCCTTTTAGAAAGACGGGCGCCGGGTGCAAAACGCCTGCGTTATTATTTTCCGGCTCAGTCAATGCCTTCTGTCCAGCCGAATTTGTCTTCGATCTTGCCGTACTGCATGCCGGTCATCGCTTCGTAAAGGCGATGCGAGATTTCGCCGGTTTCGTTGTTATTGATAATGTAATTTTCGTCGCCCACGCGCAGCTCGCCGATCGGGGAAATGACCGCAGCGGTTCCGGTTCCGAAGGCCTCATCGAGGCGGCCTTCTTTCGCGGCTTCCAGCACTTCCGCGACGGGAAGTTTCCGCTCTTCCAGCGGGATGCCCCAGCTTTTGATCAGCTCGATGCTCGAGCGGCGCGTAATGCCGGGCAGGATGGATCCGCTCAGTTCGGGGGTGACGACCACGCCGTCAATGCAGAAGAAGACGTTCATGGAGCCGACTTCTTCAATATATTTATGTTCTTTGCCGTCCAGCCAGAGGACCTGGATAAAGCCTTTTTCATTGGCAATTTCCTGCGCCTTGATGCTGGCCGCATAGTTGCCGGGGGTTTTTGCTTCTCCCGTACCGCCCTTGATGGCTCTGACATAGGTTTCTTCCACGTAGATCGGCACCGGTTCAATGCCCTGCGGATAGTACATGCCGGAGGGGGAGAGGATGATGATGAAACGGTAATGTTCCGCACTTCTGACTCCCAGATAAGGATCTAAGGAAATAATAAAGGGCCGGATATAAAGGGACGTGCCCTCGCTGTGCGGCACCCAGTCCTGCTCAATGCGCAGCAGTTTTTTCAAAGCATGCAGGCAGAAATCGGCATCCACCGGGGGAATGTCCATTCTTGCATTGGAGTTATTGATGCGTTCAAAATTCAGTTCCGGCCGAAAAAGTCTGACGGAACCGTCGGGCTGCCGGTACGCCTTCAGTCCTTCAAAGACAGCCTGGCCGTAGTGGAAGACCATGCAGGACGGCTCGAAGGCCATGGGTCCGTAGGGAACCATGCCTTTTTATAATAATCCTTTTCGTTTTATTTTTCTATATCAATTTCT
>CALLQJ010000341.1 GCA_938014865.1 uncultured Fastidiosipila sp. | reverse complement strand
TTACGTCCTGAACAGTTTTGAGGATTTTAAGAAGCGCTCGGAAAATCTCTGATCAGGGCTCTCTGAGCAAGGCTCTTAAATCGGCATTATTTTCTTGTTAATTTTCTGTTAAGCTCCTATAATAATCTAAAATATTTGCTTTGTCCGAGCTTGCGTTTTGAGGGGAGCGCGTGCATCTGAAGAGATTCTGATGCGGACATTCGGATAAAATTTCCCGGGTATCTTGAGGGCATTTCAATGTTTTATTTTATTTATTGGTTTTTGAATTTCTCCTTATGGGAGCTGATCCTGCGCACGGCGCTGAGCCCTGCGTTTTTCAGCCGCTACCTTCTGCTGACGCTTTGCTTTTGCGGGCTTTATGCGGCGATTGCGGCCATGCTCGCCAAGCTCCTGCCGAAACGGGCAAGGCGGGCTTACTTTATCATCCTTAATTTGTTTTTTACGGTCCTTTACGTTTCCCAGTTTATTTATTATCGGATCTTTAAGGTCCTGTATACGGTCAATTCGATCGGAAAAGCGGGCCAGGCCATGGAATTCATGAAAGACACCCTGCTGCAGATGGCGGGCTCTGTCCTGGCGATTGTCCTGCTCCTGCTGCCTTTGATTTTCGTGATCATCAATCCGCTCTGGGATAAGGTGAAGGATTTTATCGGCCGGGACCGGGTGCGGGAGAAGACGGCCTTTTACCTTCCTATGGCGGGCATTATGCTTTTTGCTGCTATTCTTACGATTGTGCTGGCGACAGGCTCCGATCAGGTCAACAGCCCGCGGCATCTGCTCTTTGAAGATAATCTGCCGCTGGTCGCCGCTGACCGGATGGGCGTGCTGACGGCCATGATCCGCGATTTTTCAGATAAGCCGGGCGAGGACGGCGGCAAGCTCCTGATCTTAGATCCGAGCGAGAAGACGGGAGAAAATGCCGGGAGCGAGGGGAGCGAGGACACAGACGCATCCCGCAGCAGCGAAAGCGCGAAGGCTCCGGCCTCTACCGCTGCCCCGAGCGAATCGCACGCCGACCCTACCCCCACCCCGGAGCCGCTTTTCACACCGGAAAAACAAGTCCTTCCGTCTTTAGACTTTGCCGCCCTGGCCGCCTCCGAAGAGAATGAAACGTATAAAAATTTAGATCTGTATTTCGCGCAGGCGGACCCGTCCCTGACGAATGAAAAAAGCGGGTTATATGAAGGCTATAATTTCATCTTTATTACCGCCGAGTCCTTCTCGCCCTATGCCATTCATCCGGAACTTACCCCGACGCTTTATTATATGTATCAAAACGGCTATCACTTTTCGAATTTCTACAATCCCGTCTGGGGAGTCTCGACCTTGGACGGCGAGTATGCCGGTCTCCTGGGTACGATTCCGAAAGCCGGCGTCTGGAGCATGACGGAATCCGCCGATAATGTGATGGACTATGCACCGGGCAATATGCTGCGCCGGCAAGGCTATAAGA
>CALLQJ010000340.1 GCA_938014865.1 uncultured Fastidiosipila sp. | reverse complement strand
GAACATCGATATCGGCGGCTAAAAAGCAAAACGGGAAAACTCTGTAGCGCGCCTGGCGATCCGGACAGCCCATCGTGCACTGCGCACCGAACAGGCCTATGAACTGACCCCGATGTCAGCGGCCGAGCGCCGGGTCGTGCACGAAGCATTGCAAGGCTTCAAAGGCGTAACGACCTACAGTGAAGGGGAAGAGCCCAATCGTTACGTGGTCATTGATCTGACTTATGAAGATGAAGAAGACTATACTGAGGATGAAGAATAATAATTTCGTTTTCCGACTGCGCTTCCGACAGCGCAGAAGAGGATAAGCATAAGAGAAGACTTCTTGCCGGCGTGTGAGAAGTCTTTTTTATCAAGGGAGGAGCTTATGAGCAGGACCATTGCCGCTTTTGCGACCGCGCCGGGTGCAGCGGGACTGAGCGTTATGCGTATAGCGGGGCCTGATGCGGCGAAAATTGCAGGCCGGGTCTTTACCTTCGGAAAACTCGGAGCGGACAGCGGAAAACAAAAGAAAAAGAAAAACCGGACGCCGGCTTCCCTGCGCGGCTATCAGGCGGCGTTCGGCTACGTCCACGAAGCGGACCGGCCGGATCGCCCGATTGACCAATGCATTCTGACCCGTTTCCGGAAACCCTATTCCTATACGGGGGAAGAACAGGTGGAATTGTCTGTACACGGCGGGGCCGCCTCCAGGAGAGCACTCCTTCAGGCGGTCCTGGAGGCCGGCGCAGTCCCTGCCGAAGCGGGTGAATTTACCAAGCTGGCTTTTTTGAACGGCAAAATGGATCTGGCGCAGGCCGAGGCGGTGATGGATATTATTCAGGCAGATACCGCTCGGCAGCGCGAGCTTGCCCTGCGGCAGCTGGAGGGCGCGGCCGGAAATTATATTGCGCAGATCCGCGAAGATATCTATGCCTTGCTGGCCGCACTGGAAGTGGAAATTGAATACCCCGAATATGAAGATTTCAGCGTATCGGCCGAGGCAAGCGCCGCAGCACTTGACGCGATCATTGAAAAGCTTGAACGCCTCGAGCGGCGAAATGACGAAGGCCGGATCATCCGGGAGGGGATGCAGCTGGTCTTGCTCGGTGAACCGAATGTCGGCAAATCTTCGCTTTTGAATGCCCTCGCCGGCGAAGACCGCGCCATTGTGACGGCTGTTCCCGGCACCACCCGTGATACCCTCGAACTGCATCTGGATATGGCGGGGATTCCGCTTTATATTTACGACACCGCAGGCATCCGGGAATCTGAAGACTATGTGGAAAAAATCGGCGTCGAACGCTCCCGGGCACAGCGGGAAAAGGCGGACTTGCTCCTCATCGTGACCGAAGCCGGCGGCCTTCATGATCTTCAGGAACAGATCGAAGCCGTACTCGGCGAAAGCCGAAAACCTTTTTTGCTTTTGTATAATAAAACCGATCTTCAGCCCGAAGCGATGCCGGAAGAAAAACGCCGCCTTGCCGAGGCAGCAATTCAAGAGCGTTTCCCGAACTGCCGCCGCTTTCTGCCGCTGAGCGCGAAAACCTCAAAGGGCCTGCCGGAGCTCCGGGAGGCGATCCGGGACTTTTATGAATCCCTCTCCGCCGGCCCGGCCGCGGATTTTGCCTTAAGTTCATTGCGTCAGCAAAAGCTTTTGAGCGAGGCGCTTGCGCATTTCAAACAGCTGCGCAAAGATCTGACGACGCTGCCTTCGGATATTTTGGCAGCCGGCATCCGTCAGGGCATGGAGCTTTTAGCCGAAATTACGGGAGAATCCGTTTCTGAAGAGATGATCGAAGAAATCTTTTCCAGATTTTGTGTGGGGAAATAATCATGCGCAGTATTGAAGACGTCTTGAAAATAAAAGAATATTTCGACGCCGGAACTTTCGACCTGGCCGTGGTCGGAGCGGGGCATGCCGGCTGTGAAGCCGCCTTGGCGGGCGCCAAATTAGGCCGTTCGGTCGTCTTGTTTACGATGACTTTGGATGCGATTGCAAATTTGCCGTGCAATCCGAATATCGGCGGCTCGGCCAAGGGGCAGCTGGTCCGGGAAATTGCGGCCTTGGGCGGGACAATGCCGGAAGTGGCGGACCGCTGCGGGATTCAGTTCCGCATGCTGAACCGTTCCAAAGGGCCGGCGGTCCGGGCGCCCAGAGTACAGATCGACCGGCGGAAATATCAAAATGAAATGAAGCAGATGCTCGAAAAAGAAGACAAGATCAGCCTCCGGCAGGCGGAGGTCGTTGAACTGCTCGGCACGGAAGCGAACGGCAAGGTGCAGGTGACAGGCGTAAGGACACGCTTCGGCGGAGTATACTGCTGCCGGCAGACGATCCTGACGACCGGCACCTACCTGGACGCGGAAGTGATTGTCGGTGAGCTTGTCTATGAAAGCGGGCCCGACAATCAGCATGCGGCAAAGGGACTGGCAGATTCCATGGCCGATTTCGGACTGCCGCTGCAGCGCTTCAAAACGGGAACGCCGGTCCGGGTGAACCGCCGCTCTTTGGATATCGATAAAATGGACATTCAGGAAGGCGACAAAGAATTCCGCAGCTTTTCCTTTTACTATGATGAAGCCGACCGTCCGCCGGAAGCGGGAAGCGAACGCACGCAGCTGCCCTGCTATATTGCCTATACCAACGAAAAAACCCATGCCTTGGTCCGCGATAATCTGGACCGCTCCCCCTTGTATTCCGGTGTGATTGACGGGGTGGGCCCGCGCTACTGCCCCTCCTTTGAAGATAAGATCGTCAAGTTTCCCGATAAGTCCCGGCATCAGCTTTTTATAGAGCCGACGGGACGCGATACGGAGGAAATGTACGTGCAGGGGCTGTCGAGCAGCATGCCGGCCGATATCCAGCTGGCTTTTCTAAAGACCATCCCCGGCCTGGAACATGCCAAAGCGCAGCGCATGGGCTATGCCATCGAGTATTACTGCCTGGATCCGCGCTGTCTCCGGGCGGATCTGAGCGCCAAAGACATCGACGGCCTTTACTGTGCCGGGCAGATCAACGGGACCTCGGGCTATGAAGAAGCGGCGGGACAAGGCCTTGTCGCCGGCGTGAATGCAAGCCGGGAACTGGACGGCCTGGAGCCGATGATTCTGGATCGTTCACAGGCGTATATAGGCGTTTTGATCGATGATCTCGTCCCCGCAGGCACCAAGGAACCTTACCGGATGATGGCTTCCAGGGCCGAGTACCGCCTCCCTGTGCGCCAGGATAAGGCCGGCCTGCGGCTCATGGA
>CALLQJ010000339.1 GCA_938014865.1 uncultured Fastidiosipila sp. | reverse complement strand
GAACTTTTGTGCAATCCCGAGTTTTACCTTTCGGATTTAGCGAAGCAGCTGGAAAAAGAGCATTTTTACCTTACCAAGATAGCTCCGGAACATTTTTCGCCGGAAGCCTATGAAGACATCCTGCCGAAAGGCGAATTAAACCGGGAATACCTTAAGGCGGCCGCCGCGGCCCTGCTGTATTACATAGAAGACACGCAAAAGCAGATTCCGGACCATCTGAAACATCTGGATGTTTATGAGATTTCGCAGTTTATGATCTTAGGCCACAGTGCGGCGAAAAACCTTGAACTGACGGAAACCATCCGGGACCGCAAGAAAAAAGGCAGTCTCCTCTGGGTCCTGGATCACTGTGAAACCGCTATGGGGAGCCGCCTGCTCAGGCGCTGGCTCGAACAGCCGCTCATCAACCCTAATGAAATCAATTACCGGCTGGATGCCGTGGAGTCTTTGAAAGACGGCTTTATCCTGCGTCAGGAACTGAAAGAGAGCCTGAGCGGGATGAATGACCTGCAGCGTCTGGTCGGCAAACTGACCTTAGGAAATCTCAATGCGCGGGATCTGGCCGCGCTTATGCGCTCCCTGCGCAAGCTGCCGACCTTGATTGAACTTCTCGCGTCTTCGGATTCGCCGATTCTGAAGAACATGGCCCGCTCCCTCGATCCGCTGGAGGAGCTGACGGATACTTTGGAACGCGGTCTGGCGGACGATCTGCCGATTACCCTGCATGAAGGCGGGCTGATCCGGGACGGTTTTGATGAGGAAGTGGACCGTTACCGGGAAGCGCATGAAAAAGGCAGCGGCTGGATTCTGGATCTGGAGAAAAAAGAACGGAAAGAGAGCTGCATAAAGAAACTTAGAGTCGGCTATAACCGCGTCTTCGGCTATTACATCGAAGTGACAAATTCGAATATTCCGCTGGTGCCGGAGCGCTACCACCCGCGGCAGACGCTGACGAATTCACAGCGTTATACCGTACCGGAATTAAAGGAAATGGAAGATAAGATTCTGCATGCCGAGCGCAATCTTCTGGACCGCGAGTATGAGGTCTTCTGTAAACTGCGCGATAGGAGCAAAGCTGAGTCTGATACAATCTCACGGGATGCGGATATCCTTGCGGAGCTGGACTGTTATCTCAGCCTGGCGGAAACGGCGGAACGCAATCATTATGTGCGTCCCGAAATCACCTTGGAACGTGTGATCGATATTAAGGCGGGCCGTCATGCCGTGGTTGAGAAGATGCTCGATCCCGGCGAATTTGTGGCGAATGATACCTATCTGGATGATCAGGACAAGCGCCTGATCATTCTGACCGGGCCTAATATGTCCGGCAAATCAACTTACATGCGTCAGATCGCGCAGATGGTGATCCTGGCGCAGATGGGCTCTTTCGTTCCGGCGGATGCGGCGACCATCGGCATCTGTGATCAGATCTTTACCCGTATCGGCGCTTCGGATGACTTGGCCGGCGGCCAGTCTACCTTTATGGTGGAAATGAATGAGGTGGCCCATATTCTGGATAATGCCACGCCGTCGAGCCTTTTGATCCTCGATGAAATCGGCCGCGGGACCTCTACCTATGACGGCCTGTCGATTGCCTGGGCCGTTATTGAACATATTGCCGATAAAAATATTTTGGGCGCCCGTACGCTTTTTGCCACGCATTATCATGAACTTACAGATCTGGAAGGCCTGGTGAACGGCATACAAAATCTACATGTCGCGGTACAAAAGCGCGAGGGCGAGCGCGAAATCCGTTTCCTGCATCATATCCGCAAAGGGCCTTCGGATGAAAGCTACGGGGTGGAAGTGGCCCGGCTGGCGGGCGTGCCGCCGGAAGTCGTAGAGCGCGCGAATGACATATTGTACAAACTGGAACAAGAAGGCCGCGGGCAGGCCAAAAAACGCGCGAAACCTGCCGTACAGGTTATGGACGGGCAGATGGATCTTTTCAGCTCTTCTATGGTGCTGCGGCAGAATGACCACATCATGGAACGCTTGAGTGAACTGGATGCGCAGAACATGACCCCGCTGGAGGCGCTCCGGGAAATTTATGATCTCAGCCGCGAGGCCAGGCAGCTGATTGCCAGAAAGGGCGGAAAACATGGCGAGTGAACAAAGTATACGCATATTAGATACGCAGACGACACAAAGCATTGCCGCCGGAGAAGTGGTTGAGCGGCCGGCCTCCGTCGTGAAAGAACTCTGCGAAAATTCCATTGATGCCGGCGCGGACCGCCTGCAGATTTATATTGAGCAGGGCGGCAAGAAGAGCATACGCATAAGCGATAACGGATCCGGGATGTCATTTGCGGATGCCAAAATGGCCTTTGCCGATCATGCTACAAGCAAGATCGAAAAGATCTCCGATCTGGATCAGCTTATGACTTTAGGCTTCCGGGGCGAAGCCTTGCCGACGATTGCGGCGGTTTCAAAACTCACCTTGCAGACGAAGCGTCCGGAAGATGAGACCGGAACTTTTATCCGCATTGACGGCGGTGAACTTACGGAGCACAGCCGCAGGCCCTGCAATGACGGCACAAGCATTGAAGTCCGGGACCTTTTTTATAATACGCCGGCGCGTTTTAAATTTTTGAAGAAAGATCAGACGGAGGCCGGGCGCATCAGCGATACCGTTCAGGACCTTGCCCTCAGCCGGCCGGATATTTCTTTTTATCTTGAAAATTCGGGCAAAGAAGTCTTGCACACGCCGGGCGATAATCAGCTTATTTCCGCTATTTATGCGATTTTCGGACAGAAAACGGCGCAGAGCATGGTGCCGCTTTTGCCGGCCGAAGAGAATGCCATGGTCCGTACGGAAGGCTATCTGGGACTGCCGGAAGCGGCGCGCAAGTCACGCAGCCGCCAGCTTTTCTTTGTGAACGGCCGCGCCGTCAAAGCGCCCGTTCTTACCCGGGCACTTGAAGATGCGTATAAATCGACCCTGATGACCGGACGCTATCCTGCAGCGGTCCTTAAAGTGCAGATTCCGCAGAACTTAGTGGACGTCAATGTACACCCCAGAAAGCTGGAACTGCGCTTTTGGAATGACAGTGAGGTCTACCGGGCCGTTTACCACCAGGTGCAGAATTCGCTTTTCACCGCCCTGCGCCCGCCGCTTAAAGAAAGTGAAGAACGTCCGGAAGAAACAGAAGCTCCGGCGGCAGCGCCTGCCGGGAAAACGGGCTTGGCCGCAGAAAGCGGGGAGGATCAAAGAGAGGAACGGAAAAAGGAAGCCGCTTCCGGGAGCGCTCCGGCGGGACACGGCGGACAGGCGCTGCGTCCCCGTGCGAAGGATATGCCGCCTCTTCATTTTGACCTCGGGGGCTTCGGGAGGGCATCCTTTAAAGACGAGCGGAAGCCTTATCAAAGTTTCCCTGTTTTGGATAAGCAAGAAGAGGCCCCGGAAACAAAAACAGAGGAAAACAGCGGGCGGGAAGAGGGCTTTTCTCAAATAAGCTTTACGGAAGAAGAAGAGGGCGATGAGCGCTTGCTTCGCCTGAAAAAAGCTCGTTTCGCGGGACAGCTTTTTAATACCTACCTGCTTTTTGAAGAAGGGGAAACCTGCTACATTATTGATCAGCATGCAGCGCATGAAAAGGTGCTCTTTGAAGAGGCGGTGGACGATTACCGCAGGAACCGGGAGATCCGCGCGCAGATGCTCTTAGAGCCTGCCGTTGCGGAACTTACGGCGGCCGAAGTGCTTTTTATTGAGGAAAATAAAGAGCTGTGGCCGGCACTGGGCTTTGATCTGGATTTTTTCGGCCGCAATAAAGTGCTGCTGCGTTCCATGCCGATCGGGCCGGGCTATCTGGACCCCGAGAAAACCTTCCGGAACATCCTGGATGAAGCCATGGCCAACGGTCCCGAGGATATCAAAGGCAACAGTGAAGTCGTCTATCACTTGCTGGCCACAGATTCCTGCCAGGCCGCGGTCAAAGCGCACGATCATCTGAACAGCACGGAAGCGGATGCACTGCGCAATCAGCTTTTGGAATTGAAGAACCCTTATCATTGTCCGCACGGCCGCCCGGTCATTATTGAAGTCGATAGCCGCACCTTTGAAAAACTGTTTAAACGGATTGTCTGATTTAAACAGATTGTCTGAAAGGAGTTTCTGATCTGAAGATGCTTTTTAGAAAAGGCGCCGAGATCCCTGTCATTACCGGTCCGACGGCCAGCGGCAAAACCGCGCTGAGCCTGCCTTTGGCCCGTGCCCTGGACGGGGCGATTATCAGCTGTGATTCCATGCAGGTTTACCGGGGCCTGGATATCGGAACGGCCAAAGCGAGCCCGGCTCAGCGGGCTGAAATACCGCATTATTTGCTCGATATCCGTGATCCGGATGAACGCTTCAGTGCAGAGGATTTTATTTTTGAAGCGGAAAAGGTATTGGATCAGCTTGAAGCGGAAGGACGCTGGCCCGTATTGGTGGGCGGCACGCCGCAGTATATTACGGGGCTGGCGGAAGGCATTCGCTTTATGCCGGATGCCGATAATCCGGCCTTGCGCAGGCACCTGCTTTTACGCTGTGAAAAAGAAGGCGGGGAGGCGCTTCTTAAAGAATTAGCCGATATGGATCCGCCGAAAGCGGAGAAACTTCATCCGAATGATCACCGCCGCATCGCGCGGGCCATGGAAATCTACCTTTGCACCGGCAAGCGGCAAAGCGACTGGGATAAACCGGAAAGCCGCAAAAAGGACGGACGGCATTACCGGGTGATTGCGCTGCGGAGGCCGCGCGAAGAACTTTATGAGAGAATCAATCAGCGCACCGAAAAAATGTTTGAGGAAGGCCTTCTGGAAGAAGCAAAAAAGCTCAAGGCAATGAACTTGGACGAGCGGGCAACAAGTCTTCAGGCCATCGGCTACAAGGAATTATTTGCTTATCTGGACGGGGAAAAAAGCCTCGAAGAAGCCAAAGACTACTTGAAACAGCAATCCCGGCGCTATGCGAAGCGCCAGCTGAGCTGGTTCCGCGGCAAGGACTGGGTCGAGTGGGTGGATGCTGAAGACCTTCCCGAATTCCTGCCGGCTTTTATTGAAGAACTGAAAAACTCGGCGAAACGTTAACGTTTTCGGACGCTTCGGAAAATTTCTGTGGACAATCCTTTTAAACTGCGGATTTTTACGCCTTTATCCATTTCACTTGAGGCCTTGTCTCTTGCTATTCTTGCAGCATCATAAATTTAGAAAGAGGCACCGTTATGGACTCGATGTGGACAGCAAAGAAGTATAATGCAAAGACGCGGCGAATAGAAGGCGGCGGCTATAAGGCATCAGGGGCATCCGAAAATCTTCAGGACCGTTTTTTAAGCGCCGTCAAAGACAATAAGACGACCTTGGATGTATACCTGAAAAACGAAAGTCTGAGACGCGGCCGCATCCTGGATTATGACAACTGGACGATTTTGCTTTATGCGGATGACAAGTACTATCTTTTGTTTAAATCCGCCATCATGAGCATCATTCCGCTCGGAGAAGTCTATGTCAAAGGCATTCCCAAACCGGAGAAGAGCCCGGCGGCAGCGTATGCAAGCAAGATCGCCGACGGCGGACACGAACCGTATTATTATCATTCGCCGGCCCGAAGCTGACAAAAGGAAAAGGAAAAAGGCAGCTCGCCCGAAGCGAACTGCCTTTTGATTTTTTTACTTCAGAATTCAGGATTCTATAAAACGTGAAAAACGCTCAGATGCTGGTCCGGATCAGGCCGATGACCTTGCCGATAATCCGGCAGTCTTCCGCCATAAAGGGGATAGGGGAAAAGGCGTCGTTTTCCGGGAAGAGGTAGGGGACGCCGTCCTGATAGCCGAAACGTTTTACCGTCGCTTCTTCTCCGATCATGGCCACGACAATTTCATTTTTCTCCGCAGTCTGCGCAGGACTCACAATAATGAGATCACCGTTAAAGATCCCGTAGTCGATCATGGAGTCGCCGCGGACCCGCAGGATGAAGTTATTTTCGTCGGCATGCGTGAATAATTTCTCATCGACGGTGATGTCATATTCGATGTTTTCCTGCGCCAGAATCGGCTGCCCGGCGGTGACCATACCGACCAGAGGCCAGCTCAGTGTATCGCTGCTCTCACTGCCGTAATTCATGTCCGTAAGCGTAATGGCCCGCCGCTTGCCGTCGGCGTAGGTGATGGACCCTTCTTCATGAAGTTCCTTAAGATAGCGGTGGACGGTCGACGTGGAACGAAAGCCCAGAGCGGCGCCGATATCCCGGACGGAAGGGGAATAGCCGTGCTCACTGATGTATTTTTCCAAAAAGCGGAGCATTCTCTTTTTATTGCGTTCTCGTTTATTTTCTTTCGGTACTGCTTTTGCCATGATTTTCTCCCCGAAGTTTTTTCTCATAATAGCATAAAAAGAAGAATAAAGAAACATTTGTTCCTTTGGGCAGAAAAGAAGGCCGGGCATTTTAAAAACGTTCTGAGCGGCTGCTTTCAGGCTTTTTCAAGGCCGGAATCTGCCTGAAACTTGTATACGAGCGTATATTTATTTATAATCAGGCGTGACGAAAGAAAGCGGGGAACGTGCCTTGGCCGATCAGAATGAACACAATTTAAAATCTCCGGAAGAGAAGGCGGATTTTCGTAAATCCGCATCCCATGCTGCGACGGGAGATACGGCACGTTTGGAAAGAGCCTTTGCCCGTCCGCAGAAACCGCTGCGCATGAAAGCAAAAAAAGAAGACACGGCAGCACAGGAGACGGTCCGTCTGGCGGCTCTGAAGCAGCAGGCCGTTTCAGAAGCCTCGGCAGAATCCGAAGAAGACGCCGCAGGGGATACACATCCGGTCCGGAAAGTAAAACCGCTGTCTGCCACCCGCAGGATGCCGCCTGCTTATTCCGGCCCCGCTGCAGGGGAGGACAATCCGGCGGGTGAGACGAAGCGTCAGCAGGCGCTTAAGCCGCCGCAGAAGGTGCAGACGGTAAAGGTCAGCAGTGATGCTGAAGTCCCGCACAGAGGCACGCCTCAGGCTAAACAAGGCGTCAAAGTAGCGGCCAGAAACCGCCGGGCAGCCGAGATGGAATCGATTTTCCGGCATGAAGCGAGGATGACCGAACTGCCGCGCAGCCGCTATTATATTTCGCCTTTTTATCGTTTAAAACGGCACGGTCCGTCAAAAGTCTATCGCCTGAAAGGCTATGCGAACCGGGAATATGTTAAGCAGAAGCGCAAGCAGGACCGCAAGCGCATGAAGCGGGCCAATCTGATTTTCTGGATTATTATTATTGTCCTGCTTCTGATCTTGTTCTACTGGCTCAATCCGATTGATAAAATTCAGGAACTGATGCATCTTTTCGGCATGTCCTGATCACTTTATACATAGATCTTTATATTTAAGATTCTTCGCACGGCCGGGGCCCGGAGCTTCGGCCGTTCATATTTGTCTTTATCGCTTAATTGCTTAATTTTTATCTTTTTTAGTGTTTTCCTCGGCCGCTTCTTCCTGTGCTTCGAGAATCTGCTCGGGGCGTTCTTGAGCCAGCGGATTTTTCTCCACGGCCTCATGAAGCTGGGCGCGGTCGAGGTGCGTATAGATTTCGGTGGTTGCCACGGATTCATGCCCGAGAATCTGTTGCAGCATACGGATATCAACCTCACCGTATTGATACATCAGCGTCGCCGCTGTATGGCGGAGTTTATGGGTAGAATATTTTGTCGGATCCAGGCCGGCTTTTTTCAGATATTTACGAATCATCCGCTGGACGGACGTCCGGGCGAGGCGATTGCCCTGGCGGCTTATGAACAAAGCCTTTTTGTCTTTCGGATTTTCCGGGCGCTCGGGAAGGTAAGCGGCGATAGCAGCCTGACAGGCCTGATTCAGATAAATTGTCCGTTCTTTGCCGCCTTTCCCGGTAACTTTCAGAATATTGCCCTGTATATCTTCCAGGTCGATGGAACAAAGTTCGGCCAGCCGCAGGCCGCAGTTTAAAAAGAGTGTCAGAATACAGTAATTTCGGGCGGCAAAGGGATCTTCTTTCGGATCCACTTCGGCCAAAAGGCGCCGGCTTTCTTCCAGACTCAGATATTTCGGCTGCTTTTTCGGCAGTTTCGGTGATTCCAGTTCGCTTGCAGGATCTTCATCGATATAATTGCGTTTGCTGCTGAGCCAGTTAAAAAAGCTTCTCAGCGAAGAGACTTTGCGGGAACGATTCGAGGCCGAGGCGTCGCGCTCCCGGGTCAGCCAGGATAAAAAAGCATAAAAGTCGGTCAGCCGGACGGTCCTGAGATAGGTTTGATTGATCATATAAAGTTCAATCTCATCGATCGGCGTATCTTTTAAAACCTCCCCGCGATGGCGGCGCAGGAAGCGGAAAAAAAGCTGCAGATCGTAGCGGTACTCCTTAACGGTAAGGGGGGACCGGCCGAGAATGGCTTCCATATAAGCCAGATATTCTTCCAAAATAGGGAAGGTGAATTTTTGACGGTCTTTATCTTGCGGCATAAAGTCTCCTTTTCAATACGTCTATCATAAGCGATCCGCCGGGCTTTGTTTAGGGGGGAAGGGCTTTTTTGAGTGAATAATTTTCTTCGGCGGCAAGCCGCTTTTGCGCCGGCAAAAGCCCTCTGATGTGTTTTTTTGACGCAATAATGACTTCTTTCGGATTGCAGGTCCTTGCTTTAGGCATTCTCAGCGCTTTCTGATACAATCTTTAGGCAATACGTCGTAAGGAGATGTTCTTGTGAAAGAGAAATTAAAAGTAGGGATCATCGGTGCGACCGGCTATGTCGGCCAGCGATTTGTCAGGCTGCTCGACGAGCATCCCTGGTTTGAGATTAAAAAACTTGCCGCCTCGCCGCGTTCGGCCGGCAAAAGCTATAAAGAAGCACTCGAGGGACGCCGGCTTTTTGCGGAAGAAGGGCCCGCCAAGGCGGAATCTTTGACCGTGGAAACGGTCACGCCGGAGACGGCTGAGGCTTTTGCGAAAGGACTCGATCTTTGCTTCTGCGCGGTTAATATGCCGAAGCCGGAGATTGTGGCCTTAGAAGAAGCACTGGCCAAAGCAGAGCTTCCGGTGATTTCCAATAATTCCGCCAACCGCATGCAGGAGGACGTCCCGGTCATCATCCCGGAAGTCAATCCCGGGCACAGCCGGATTATTTCGGCCCAGCGCAAGCGCCTGGGCTGCCGGAACGGCTTTATTGCCTGCAAACCGAACTGCTCCATCCAAAGCTATGTGCCGGCCTTGAGCCCTCTGCGCAAATTCGGCATTGAGGAAATTTTTGTCAGCACGTATCAGGCAATCTCGGGCGCCGGCAAAACCTTTGAGACTTGGCCGGAGATGGAACATAATGTGATCCCTTATATCGGCGGGGAAGAGGAGAAAAGCGAAACGGAGCCTTTGAAGCTTTGGGGCGAGGTAAAGAACAATAAGATCGTACTGAATGATACGATCAAAATTTCTGCGCATTGCTTCCGTGTAGCGGTTCAGGAAGGCCATACCGCATCCGTCACGGTAAAGTTCAAAAACAAACCGAGCCGGGAGGAGATCCTCAAAATCTGGGACGAACAGCGCACGCTGCCGCAGAAGCTTGAACTGCCGTCGGCTCCGGAGAAGTTCCTGCATTACATGGAAGACAATGACCGTCCGCAGCCGCGTCTGGATGCTGCGCGCGACAAAGGCATGGCCGTGTGGATTTCACGTCTCCGCGATGACAATATATTAGATTACCGTTTCAGCTGTCTTTCGCATAATACGCTGCGCGGTGCAGCCGGCGGTGCCGTCGAAACGGCAGAGCTTTTGTACAAGACCGGCGAAATCAGACGCAGGAGCTGAACACCGAAAGAATAAATATATCAAAGTTTAAACAAGACCCGGACTCTTTTGAGTGCCGGGCTTTTTTTATGCTGCATTTTAAAAGATGAGCGTGCACGACAGCTCACTTAAAAAAATAAGTCGCTGCGATTTGTCAGCCTGAAGAGCCTGAAAGGTTGATGAACAGCGGGTTAGGGGACTTTTCAAGAGTTTTCCACAAGATATCCACATGAACAAAATAATAATTTTGTTCATGTGAGGGGACTTAAAAGAGATAAGCGCTGCAGGACCGGCAAAGGGCGTGATTTCATCAAGACGGAGCATAAAGTCGTAAAAGCGCCCGTTATCGGCAGACGGCTGTCTTTCTTTAATGTTCTGCTGTCCTTGGGCCATTGAGCAGCGTCCGTGTGCAGCTGATCCTTGTAGTTCGCTCAGAGAATCCTGTACGTGCCGCGTGTCCGGCTGTACATCAGAGGATTACGCCTGTTTTCCTGCCGTAAACGCCTGTACGCAGTCTGCGGACGCTATATTACAAAGAATCCTCTTTATGTGTCGTTTATAATATTACAAATGTAATAATGTAATATATAAATGCAAAAGCCTATAAAATCAAGCTTACAGACGTTTTCAGATGTCATTTATTGTAATCTTATTGAGATATAATTGCAATACAGATGTAATAAGTCATTTTTAACGATCAGAATACCGTCGTGAACAGTCTCTCCGGGACGGACAAAGCAGCCGCAAAACAGCCATGTATCCGGGACGTATCTGAGACATAGAGCCATTAAAAAACGGACTGTACATGCTCTGTGTACAGTCCGCTGTTCATCTTAGGATCGCTCTTTGCTCAGCGCTTATATCTTATGTCTTTTAAATCGATAAATAAATAGCGATATTCCAAAGCTATCATGATATAAGGCCGATGCCCGTCAAGCCTCAAGGCCTTCAGGCATCTTTCTTGGCTTTCTTGTTCTTATCCTTCTTGCGGTAATCACGCAGGATCTTCTGCGAGGTATTCTTCTCAAAGGGTGTATCACGAAGTGAAATCTGCCGGATGGCTTCATAGGACGAGACCTGGTGGTTCATCTCGGTCACGAGATCATGCATAAGGCTCATCAGTTCTTCTTCTGAAGGGTTCTTCTTCCCGAGTCTTGCTTCTACCTCATCCATATCCGGGTAGATCTCAACGGAAACCACAATGTCATTGCCGCGTCCTTCTTTGCCGCTGACCACCGCTTCGGCGATTTCCGGATTGCGGCAGAGGATCGCTTCCAGACCCTCAGGATAAACGTTCTTGCCGTTCTTGGTCACAATAACATTTTTCTTGCGTCCGGTGATAATGACGAACTTGTCTTTCGGATCGTCGAGATAGCCGTAGTCACCGGTTCTGAAATAGCCGTCTTCGGTAAAGGCTTCCTTGGTCTTTTCGGGATCGCCGTAGTAGCCGAGGAAGACATTCGGTCCCTTGCCTAAAATCTCTCCGACGCCTTCTTCATCCGGATGGTCGATTTTGATATCAACACCCGGCATCGGCATGCCAGCAGAATTATTCTGGAACTTGACGTCACGGTTAAGCGCCAGAATCGGACCGCATTCCGTAAGGCCGTAGCCTTGTACGGACAAGATGCCGAAATCATTCAGATCCTGCAGCACCTGCGGATCGATGGCCGCACCGCCCGTGATCATCATGCGCAGCTTGCCGCCGAAGGTATCATGAATGTCGCTGAAGACTTTGCGGCGCAGATCAATACCGATTTTACGCAGACCGCGCGTCAGCTTAATGGCGAATTCAACCTGCTTGCGTTTGCCCTGCTTATCGATGGCTTTCCAGATTTTCTTGTGGAAGGTTTCCATCAGCAGCGGAACGGTCAGAAGGCAGGTTGTGTTGCTTTCTTTCATATTATCCAGGATGTAGCGCAGGCCTTCGTTCTGAGCAACCGTACAGCCGCGGTAGACCTCGCAGAGGAAACCGCAGGTGCATTCATAGGTATGATGCAGCGGCAGGATGGATAAGAACGTATCATCGCCGATCCAGAACATCTGACACATCGCCATCAGGTTCTTGCTGATGGTGTAATGCGAATGCATCACGCATTTTGAATCGTCTGTTGTACCGGAGGTAAAAAGCAGGATGCGCATCTCATGCGGATCGATCTCACACTCCGTAAAGTCTGTGAAGCCCGACGCTAAGAGTTTTTCACCGGCCTGAAGCAGTCCTTTCCAGGAATATTCCGTAATGCCGTTTTTCCCGGCCGGAGCCGGCAGGCCTTCGGTGGGCTGCTCTTTTTGATTATCCATCAAGACGAACGCCTTGATGCAGTCGAGTCCTTCGGCGGCTTCATGCACCTTGTCTCTGAAGCGGTCGGAATATACCACCATGGAGATTTCCGCCCGGCGGAACATATTGTGCATATCTTCTACGGGCAGCTCTTTATCGATCGGAACGATAATGGCCTCCCCGTTTACGACGGCCGGATACGTGACCCACCATTCGTAGCGGGTTTCGGCCACGATGGCCACACGTATGTTTTTCCGCACGCCCATTTTCATCAATTGCGAGCCGAAACTGTTGACATCATGCCCGTACTGTTTATACGTCACCGGTACATAAGGTTTCTTAGGGATCGGTTTGGTTAAAAATACGGTTTTATCACCGTAGAGTTCAACACTCCCGTCCAGCATTTCTTTTAATGTATTAATTGTCCTGACATCATATAAAGGACGATCAAGTTTCATAAACGATAACCTCGAATCTTTAAATCTTTACACAATCTCGTTAATTATAACATGATTTAAGCGATGGAAAAGCCCTTCGGCCAAAATGACGTAAAACTTAACATAATACACCATATTCTGCGCGGAATACAAGTAAAGCCGAAAAAAAGCCGGTCTTTCCCGTCGATAGCGCTGAAAAAAGACCGGCCTTGTGAACAATATGTTAATGTGCGCCGCAAAAATCCGCCGAAGGCCTCATTCTGCTAAGGCTGAAAACGTTCAAATTTCTTCCTCTTCAGCTTTAAAAAGATGATTCCAGGCACTGACCAACGCACGAAGAGACGCTTTCGTAATGTTCCGGGAGCTGCCTGCTCCGTAGTACACCGCGTCTTTTTCCGGATCATGCAGTCCGATATAAGAAATCGCCCGGGACGTGCTCTCCTTCTCGAGGGCATGCTGCGTATATAAGGTAATATCGGTATTTTTCCCGAAACGGGCATTGAGCACATTATTGAAGGCGTCGAGCACCCCGTTGCCGACCGCTTCCCGGCTCTCCTCTTTTCCCTCATAAAGGATATCTACCTTTAAAGCGACTTCTGCTTCAGATAAGGTCTTTTCGTAAAAGTGCAGCAGCTTGAGCGGCGCTGTGACATTTTCATAATTTTCCTTGAAAATATCCAGCAGCTCCGAAAAAGCCAGCTCTCTTGCTTCCTTATCCGAACGCTCGGTCACCAAGAGGCTGTATTCTTTCTGCATTTCTTTCGGAAGACGATAGCCGAAGTGGCGCTCGAGTACATAGGCCATGCCGCCCTTCCCCGACTGTGAATTGATCCTTATGATCGGATCGTAGCTGCGGCCGACGTCCGCCGGATCGATCGGAAGATACGGGACCTCCCAGACGGCATCCTTGCCGGCAGCTTCCAGCGCCTTCATGCCTTTATTAATCGCGTCCTGATGCGAACCGGAAAAGGCCGTGTACACCAGAGCACCCGCATAAGGCTGCCGGGGATTTACCGACATCCCCGTATTGCGTTCGTAGACATCGATCGTCTCATTAATATCCGAAAAGTCCAGTTCGGGATCGATGCCCTGGGAAAACATATTCAGG
>CALLQJ010000338.1 GCA_938014865.1 uncultured Fastidiosipila sp. | reverse complement strand
GATGAAAAGGTTGCGGCCGCTCGGTCCGTGGACGGCAAGCTGATTGCGAGTCCGAGAACACGTGACAGCGGCCGTTACGGTCTGTCTGACAGACAAGACTGGGCAGAAGCGGTCGGCATTACCGAAGAGCCCAAGACCGTGGATGATGTTTATGAGATGATGTATAAATTCACTTATGAAGATCCCGACGGCAACGGGGAAGACGATACCTTCGGCATGGAAATGACGCAGTATACCGGTCCCTTTGACATCATTCAGACCTGGTTCGGCGTCGGCAACGGCTGGGCCGAAGTAGACGGTGAGCTCATTCCTGTTCACATGCAGAAAGAATATAAAGAGGCTTTGGACTGGCTTAAGAAAGTCTATGATGAAGGCCTCATGCCGCAAGACTGGGCGGTTCGTACGACCGATACCTGGTCCGAAGGCTGCAAAACCGGCGAATCCGGTATGTATGTTGACGTCATGGACGGCGGCCGCCGTATCTGGGATTACTTCGTAAAAGATGAAACCTATACACCTTCCGTGGTTAATCCGGACGAACCCGCCAGCATGAACCTCTTAGGTCCCATCAATGATAAGACACTTGCGACACAGGGCTATAACGGCTTCTTTACGCTCAGTGCGTCCACGCTGGACAGCGAAGAAAAGATCGAAGCCGCTCTGCAGCTGCTTGATCGTCTGAATGATAACGAAGCCAGACTCCTTTGCGAGTACGGACTTGAAGGCATTCATTGGGAAAAAAGCGATGAAGGCTATTTGGTGGATCTTGATACAGATAAACCTGAACTGTCCAACAACTATGCCGGTCTGAATCAGATGCTTGCTTATCTGCCGCGTGTAGATATCCAGCCCCCGACAGAGAAGACCGAAAGAAATATTGCGCAGGAAGAAGCTTATAAGAGAAACGAAGAGTATGCCGTCTTTAACCCGGCACTGGCTTACCTTGTAGGCTCCGAGACTTACGCAGACGTCGGTGCGACACTGGCAGAAATCGTCTCGCAGGCACGTACTCAGTACATCTGCGGTGAGATCGACGAGGCCGGTTTGGAATCGGCACATCAGCAGTGGCTTGACCAGGGCGGTCAGCAAATCATCGAAGAGGTGAACAGCCAGCGCTGAGCTTAGAACAGTGAACACATTCTGAGATAATAAATTTTCAGAAGCCTAATTGCCCGTCCGATGCCTCTAAGTCGGGCGGGCATCCTTTTAGGAAGCGGAGCAGAACATGATAATAGATCTGGCCGGAACGTGGCAGCTCACGTTTCCGGAACGTAATGATCTTAAGAAAAAAGAAATTGTACTTCCCGGTATTCTTCAGGCACAAAACACAGGCGATGCGCCCGGCTTTGATACAAATTGGCAGAGCAGTCTTCATGACCCGTTCTGGTATGAGCGGGAAGAATATCAATATGAGCAAAACGCGCGCTGCCGGATTCCGTTCTTAAGTCCGATGCCGCGGCTCTGTCGCGGCAAGGCTGTTTACAGCCGGCACTTTTGCATCGATGAAGAAGACAGCCGATCCTACGTGCTTTTTTTAGAACTTACAAAATGGACGACAAAAGTCTTTTTGGACGGAGAAGAAAAAGGCAGCTATAGGTCCGGCTGTGTGCCGCATATTATTAAGCTGGGACAGATCGGACCGGGAGAACATGAGCTTTCTCTGGAAATCGATAATCGCTGTCCGGCCCCTTACCGGCCCGACGGCCATATGGTATCGGATGCCTTAGGGGCAAATTGGCACGGGATCGGCGGACGTATTGAGCTGATCTCTTATGAACGCATGCAGGCGATTCAGGATGAGAAAAAAGCCTATGCCGATAAACATCCGGCCGAGATCAAGGTTAAAAACGGAAATTTTATTTTAAACGGCCGGCCCGTCTTTATCCGGGCCGCGCATTTCGGCGGCGACTTTCCGCTGACGGGCTATCCATCAACAGATCCTTCAATTTGGCGGAAGATTTTCCGGCGTATAAAAGAATGGGGCATGAATGCGATGCGCTTTCATTCCTTCTGTCCGCCCGAAGCCGCGTTTAAGGCAGCGGATGAAGAAGGGATTATGCTCTTGGTGGAATGCGGGATGTGGAATTATTTTGCACCCGGCATTGAAATGCTTGAGATTCTGCGCCGCGAAAGCCGCAGGATTTTAAGAGCCTTCGGCCATCATCCGAGCTTTCTCTTCTTTTCTTCTGGCAATGAACCGGAGGGACCTTGGTACGACGTTCTGAGAACCTGGGTCAGGGAGAGCAAGGCCTATGATGAAGCGATCGGCTATAAGGGCCGGCGGCTTTATACCGCGCAGTCCGGCTGGTTTTACGATACGCCGCCGGCTGAAACACGCGGAACGGACTTTTTGAACTTTTCGTCATTGATAAAGATTTCGGTGACAGGAGAATTCCCGATGCGGATA
>CALLQJ010000337.1 GCA_938014865.1 uncultured Fastidiosipila sp. | reverse complement strand
TCTCATGATAGAGCTGGCTCAGGCAGGTCGCCAGTTTCCCGGAATTCGGTCCGGGGGCGGTGACCACGACGAGGCGGCGCTCGGTTTCGATGTATTCATTGCGGCCGTAGCCGTTCGAACTCACGATGAGATCCACGTCCAGCGGATAGCCTTCGGTATAGGCGTGGGTATAAACCTTGACATTGCGGCGGCGCAGGCGGTTGATGAAAACCTGTGCGGCCGGCTGATTGTTGTAGCGGGTGATGATGACACTGTTGACCTGCAGGCCCCAGCGCTTGAAATCATCCATCATGCGCATGACTTCCTCATCGTAGGTGATGCCGTAATCGCCGCGGATCTTGTTTTGTTCAATGTCCCCGGCATAAACGCAGATCAAAACCTCGGCGTCATCTTTCAGGCGCTGCAGGATTTTGACCTTGGCATCGGGATCAAAACCGGGCAGGACGCGCATGGCGTGCAAGTCGCCGATCAGCTTGCCTCCGAACTCCAGATAAAGCTTGTCATACATCTCCAGACGTTCCTGGATGTAGCGTGTTTGTTCCTCAAGATACTGTTCGCTGTCAAAACCGATTCGCTGTGTCATAGGCGCACCTCCACAGCGAATAATTATAACATGATTACAGAATTTTTAGGCCCGGGCTTTTCTCTTCTGAAAAGCTCAAAAAAGCCCTTTTTGCAAGTTAGTTTAAGGCAACTTGCAGCTTTTCCCGCAAAATCGCCTATATTTTCGCACGATTTTCGCTAAAATTTAATTTTTCTTTATCACAGCCTGCAAATCGGGGTGTATAATATGAGCAATCGGCATTTTTAGCTGGTTCTGAAATTTTGTTTTACAGGAGGCAAGAATGAAAACTGAATGGTCCCTTAGCAATGATAAGGCAATTTTAAATTTCTCAGAGAAATATTATACGAGCTTTGATCAGATTCTGGACAGTGAAGCATTTCGTTCCCTGCTTGATCATTACCTGAGTGATATAGACAGAGAAACTCATAAGCAGATGTATAAGCTTATCCGTTACTACTTTCCCCAGGCAAGCAAGGAGGATCGCATTGCGGCGATGACGCGCTTTGCTAAAATTCTGACCTCGATGGATGTCAAGGAAATCAGCGAATCCATCCCGGAATTTGCATCCGCGTATGATGACCGCAGCGCACTAAACCGGCTGGTGGAATCCATTTACCTTTACTGGCGCAACCTCGAACGCTACTGTGTCATTTTCGATACCTCGTCGTCCGTCGGCCTGGCCACATCCTCGTTCATGCAGTCCAAATCCAGGTTCGACACGCTCGTACTCAGCCTGTACCGGGAGATCAGCCGCAACGTCTCGCTGGCCGAACCTTCCGTTTACCGTCAGGTACAAGCCGGCAGCAACGTCGGCATGGTCTGCAAAGAGTATCTGTGGCCGATCCCGCAGGGCTATGAGAAATTAAGAGGCATTCCCTTTATTAAAAATCTTATTCTGGAAACGCCTTTTATTACCTACCCGAAGATGAACACCCGAAGCGGCTACTTTAAAGAGGTCCGGACGAATCCGATCGAACGCATCGGGCTGAACAATGACCACTTCTACTGCTATCCCTGCTATGTCGGTGATCTTCTGGCCTTTGTCTACGTGAACCGAGACTTTTTGACCCACGGCATTTCCCTGGCAAATCTCTTTGAGATTGCCCCGGAGTCCGAGGCGGCCGGGCACAAGCCGGATCTTCTGGTGGTTTTCGGCGGCAATAATCATTCGGAAACGCCCGAAGACTGCTTCTACTATGACGAAGAAAACAAAATGATGGTCGGCCTGCTCTCGCATCATGACTGCTACGACTACTTCGGCTACATGAAGAAAATGATCCTGACCCTGCACAATGTCTGCCAGATTTCGCGCGGCTACCTGCCGATTCACGGCGCCATGGGCAATATTGT
>CALLQJ010000336.1 GCA_938014865.1 uncultured Fastidiosipila sp. | reverse complement strand
CGGGTCTCCGCCTTGATGCCCTCCGGGAACTGCCCCGTCTCCGGGTCCAGCGGCAGCTGCCCCGATGTAAAGATCAACTGACAAACCTCAATTCCCTGGGCATAAGGACCGATCGCAGCAGGGGCCTTATCCGTAGAAATCGCTTGTTTACGCATCGCATGTTCTGACATATTATTCACTCTCCATTTCCGGTATTTTTTTGGAATCCTGCCCGCCTCAGGCCCTTTTTCTGCAAAAAAAGCCCGGAATCGGCAGGCTGATTTTTATGGTTTGAGCTTATATGGAAATACACATAAAGTCAAACAAAAGCCCTCTTTTTCTTGTTGAATTCGCCCAAAAGGCCGACGCCGCCGAACGCGCTCCTGCCGCCGTCCGCAGGCCTTCCTTTCGCCTTCAGATTATTCATTATTCGCCCGTGAAATTTTCCTGCTTCAGTTCAATGCCGACCGAGTCCAGCACTTCTTTTTTGATGCCCCGCCCGTCCGGCAGCGACGGGTAGCTCTGCGGCAGATTAGGTCCCGGATTGGCATTCACTTCGACGATCTCCGGCCCCTCCTCGGTAATCGCGATATCCCAGCCGATAAAGCGCGCCCCCGGGAGCGTCTGGGCCGCCTCGATGACCAATTCCTTCGCCTCGGCAAAATAAGGGATCTCAAAGCCCTCATACACAAATCCCGTCTCAGGATGCGCCGGGGCAATCAGAAGTTCCGGCCAATAGGAAAACAAAGGCCCCATAATCCTGCCGTCTTCCACGGACACTGCTGCGGCCGCGCCGCCGCTGCTGAAATTATCGACATAGGCATCGCTCAGAGACACCCTTATGGCGGCATAGGGAATCGAATAGAGCCCGTCTTCCGTAGCCCCGGTCGCCAGGCGGATCGTATTGACCGAATTTTCCGAAAGCTGCGCCATCAAAGGATGCTGGCGGATGCCTTCTTCCACGATCTGAAAATTCTCCGCCGTAAGTTCTTCAAATAAAGCCTCGGGATCCTTGACCTCCGCCGTCTTGATCGCCCGGACACCAACCCCGCCGTAGGATACGGGAATTTTTGCAAAAAGAAGCTCGCCGCTTCCGAGCATTTTCCGGAGCCCCTCAAGGCCGTCCGTCCGGAGATCAATAAACTGCCGCCGGATAAAGGGCGCAAAGTGGGCCAGGTGCATCGACTTGTCTTCCATCAGATGCTCCGCCTCCCTCGTATTGACCCGCTCAATAAGTTCATGGACTTCATATTGTCCGAGAAAGGTATCACGCCGTTCCGGATCCTGATTCAGGTGAAAACCATAGCTGACATAGTTTTTCCAGGTACAGCCGCGCTCGGAATAGCAGCGGGTCATGTCCCGGAACAAATCGAAACGAGAGCGCCCGCTCTCCTTGCTCATCTGCCGAAGCAGCACCCAAATTTTACCTCATTGGGCGTTCAGGGCTTTTTTTACAAGTGCTTTTATTTTCACAAGAGCGCTCCTTATTGATTTTAATTCTGCTTTGCTGTGTTCTGTCATTATAAAAGAGCCTGTATTTTTAGTCGAGCCGATCCGCCGCCGGCGGGAGATTGTGACAAGAAGGTGACGCTGTTTTGCAAGTATTTCAGCAAGGCGCCGGCCGGCCGGAAGCAGCCCCAAGCCTTGTCCCTTCAGGCTCAGCGCCGTCCGGCAGAATCAAAAAAGCGTCTCCTTCCCCGCTGATCCTTCTTTTTTTGTAATCAAATCGTCATAGACAGGAGATAAATTCTATGGCATATTAGGTCCTGCAGGCACTATTTATGGTATGACTGCAAAAATGAACCACTACATCTTGTATATCGGGCTTTTGTTTCAGAAGTCCGGCAAAGAAGAAAAAATGCGACTTTCAAAGAAAGGGGCGAGGACCCCCTTTAATAAAATATGCTCTGAAAAAGAGCAAGAGAGGATTGACTATGCAAAGCTTCACCACCGTACAGCACATGCCCAAAACAATCATCAAGCGCGACGGCAGCCGCGTACCCTTTGACTGTTTTAAAATCCGCCAGGCCATCTGCAAGGCCAATGAGACGGTCCCCAGCGAGACGATGTCTTCCGAGGAACTCGACGAGGTGACTGACCGGGTCATCGCCATGATCGATCCGGAACGAGAACCCAGTGTCGAATATATTCAGGACCTGGTTGAAACGGCGCTGATGGAATTCGGGGCGACCCGGACCGCCAAAGCTTATATCATTTACCGTGCGGAACACACCAAGCAGCGGGAGAGCAGCGCGGAACTGATGGACATCTACAAGCAGATTTCCTATACCGATGCCAAAGGCTCCGACCTCAAACGCGAAAACGCCAATATCGACGGGGACACCGCCATGGGCACCATGCTCAAATACGGCTCCGAAGGCGCCAAGGCCTTTATCGACCGCTATGTGCTGCCCGAAGACATGGCAAGGGCCCATGCCGAAGGGGATATTCATATCCACGATAAAGACTTCTATCTCCTGACGGCCACCTGCTGCCAGATCGACCTGCAGAAATTATTCAAAGACGGCTTTTCCACCGGACACGGCTATCTGCGTGAACCGCAGAGCATCGAAAGCTATGCCGCCCTGGCCTGCATTGCCATCCAGGCCAATCAGAACGAGATGCACGGCGGCCAGGCTATCCCGAACTTTGACCGCGCTATGGCCGGCGGCGTGCGCAAAACCTCTCACAAACACATCCTGGATCTGCTCGACGAAAATGATGATCTTACGGACGAAGAAAAAGAAAGACTGGACGGCTTAAGCTATGAAGAGCTGACGGAACTTTCCGAAAGCGCCGAAGACTTTTCTCCGGCCTTTGCCAAGGTCATGAAACTCGCGCTGAAACGGACGAAGCGTTCGACGTATCAGGCCATGCAGGCTTTGATTCATAACCTCAATACCATGAACTCCCGCGCCGGTGCACAGGTGCCCTTCAGCTCGATCAACTACGGCACCGATACCTCCGCCTCCGCCCGCCTGGTCATGGAGCAGCTCCTGCTGGCGACCGAAGACGGCCTCGGCAACGGCGAAACGGCCATCTTCCCGGTGCAGATTTTCAAAGTGAAAGACGGCGTAAACAGCACGCCGGGCGATCCGAACTATGACTTATTCAAACGGGCCATCGCGGTTTCCGCCAAACGCCTCTTCCCGAACTTCAGTTTCCTGGACGCGCCTTTCAACCTGGAATTCTACCGTCCCGGCGACGACAATTCGGAAGTGGCTTATATGGGCTGCCGCACCCGCGTGATGTCGAATGTTTATGACGAAAATAAGCAAGTCACCAAGGGCCGCGGCAATCTCAGCTTCACCTCCGTAAACCTGCCGCGTCTGGGGATCGAAGCCAGAGGCGACATTGATCGCTTCTTCGAACTTCTGGACGAGCGCATGGACCTGGTCTTCCGGCAGCTGCGCCACCGCTTTGAAATTCAGCGCCGCAAACGGGCCAAGAACTTCCCCTTCCTCATGGGACAGGGCATCTGGCTGGATTCCGACGATCTTTCCCCCAATGATGAGCTGGACCGCGTCTGGCGCCACGGCACCTTGTCGGTCGGCTTCATCGGCCTGGCCGAGACCTTAGTTGCATTGACAGGCAAACATCACGGCGAATCGGCGGAGAGCCAGAAACTCGGCCTTAAAATCATCGGCCATATGCGTGAACGCTGTGACGAGCGTTCCCGGGAAGAACAGCTCAACTACAGCCTGATCGGCACCCCGGCGGAAGGGCTTTCCGGCCGCTTCCTGCGCCTGGACCGTGAGCGCTACGGCGTGATGGAAGGCATTACGAATCATGATTTCTACACCAATTCCTTCCACATTCCCGTGTACTATCATATTTCCGCCTTCGATAAGATCGATCTTGAGGCGCCTTATCACGCACTGACCAATGCCGGCCACATCACCTATGTGGAACTCGACGGCGATACGAGCAAAAACCTCGAAGCCTTCGAAAAACTCATTTTGCATATGAAGGAAAAAGGCATCGGCTACGGTTCGATCAACCATCCGCTTGACCGCGACCCGGTCTGCGGCTACACGGGCGTCATCGGCGAGACCTGCCCGCAGTGCGGCCGTCATGAAACCGCGGATATGCCCTTTGAACGCATCCGCCGCATCACCGGTTATCTGGTAGGTACCCTGGATCGCTTCAATGATGCGAAGCTGGCGGAAGTCAAGGAGCGGGTCACTCATGGCTGAGGCAAAAAGGACAAAAGCTTCTGATTTGGGAAGCTGCCGTCTGGCCTCTTACCTTTCAGATTCCATTGTAGACGGACCGGGCCTGCGCCTGGTCCTCTTTACGCAGGGCTGTCCGCACCGCTGCCGCGGCTGTCACAATCCCTCAACGCATCTGAATGTCGGCGGCTATAAGCAGGATTTAAATGAACTCCTGGCTGTCTATGAGGCCAATCCTCTGCTGGAGGGGATCACCTTATCCGGCGGGGAGCCGCTGCTTCATGCCGCTGCTCTGGCCCCTTTTGCCGCCGCAATCCGGGAACGAGACGGCGATGTGATCTTGTACAGCGGTTTTACCCTGGAACAAATCCGCAAAATGATGCGGGGAGAATCGCCGGGCGAGAAGTTCAGCCGGATGAAAATGTTCAAGCCGGATCCCGAAGGGATAAAGGCACTGATGGGGCAGACAGATATTCTGATCGACGGCCCCTTTGTCGAGAATAAACGCAATATTGATCTGCTCTTTCGGGGCAGCGAAAACCAGCGGCTGATCCCGCTGACGGCAAGAGGACGGACGATGCTCGAGACGTCCTCGGCCGATCCATCCGAAATTTTTAATCCGGAAAAGAACGCCTTCGAAGCCTGAGCGGCGCATTCCGGCACAAAGGGTCTCCTGTTTACGGGAGGCCCTTTTTTATCGCTCCGCCCCGGGATTTTGCGAGGCGGGCTTGTCATTTACCGGCAAGGCGGCTCAGCTCTCTGTCTTTTTTCAATCCTCCGCCTTTTTCAATAATCTTTTATAGGAACCTTCGATGGCCAAGGCGCCGAGGGGTGCGGTGATGAGGATGCCTAAAACCGCCACGGACAAAATGATCGGACCGCAGTCAAGGCCGAGGCTTAAAGGAACGGCTCCGATGGCCGCCTGTACGGTGGCTTTCGGGAGGTACGCAAACACGGCGAAGAGACGTTCTTTCCGGCTGAGCCCGGTTCCCGCGAGGGCAATCAGGACGCCCGCACTCCGCAGGATAAGTGCCGCCAAAATCAGAAGCAGGGCGGCGGGTCCCGCCTTCAGGGTGTAGCGGATATCCACCTCCGCCCCGACCAGGACAAAGAGCAGAATCTCCGCGGCAAGCCAAAGCTTCGACAGTTTCACATTCAGCCGGCCCGATACAATCGGCGCCGTCTTCCGGCGCAGAACCTGCGCCATGCTGATCACCGCCAAGAGCCCCGACATCGCCAGATAATCGGTGAGGGCTTTTTCCAAGGCCAGCAAAAGCGCGGCAAAGGAAAGAATGATTAAAATCTTAATGCTGTTTCGGATATACCGGCCCTTTTCGTAACGCCTGTTGAAAAACGCCGCCAGGACCAAGCCGGCCAAGGCGCCCGCCAATATGCCCGTCACGATGGAGAGCGGAATCGCCAGAACATTTAGGATCCCGGCGCTCTTGCCTCCGGCCATTCCCAGAAGACTTGTAAAGAGGACAATGACGAAGACATCATCCGCCGAAGCGCCCGCCAGGATCAGCTGGGGAATGCCCTCATCCGTGCCGTAGCCTTCATCGATCAGACGGATCATCCGCGGGACCACCACCGCCGGGGACACCGCGGCCAGGACCGCGCCCATCAGCGCCGCTTCCGGCCGGCTGAGCGGCCAAAACAGCGGGGCCAGAAAGGTATACGCCGTCCACTCAAAAAGCGCCGGCAAAAAGGCCATCAGGACCGCCGGACGCCCGACTTTTTTGAGATCATTTAAATCCAGCGAAAGCCCGGCCCGCAGCAGTATAATCACCAGGGCCAGCTGCCTGAGTTCGGCCGAGATCCCCAGCAGCGAAGGGTCGATCAGATCCAGAACATAGGGCCCCAAAATCACGCCGCTCAGGAGCATGCCCACCAGGGTCGGCAAATGGAATTTTTCGGCCAAAGCCGACAGGCTCAGGGCCAAAAGAAAAATCAGAGCCAGGGACAGCAGCATATTATTTTCCCCTTATTCACGCAGTTTCACATGGTACGCATCCCAAAGCCGCTTCACCAATTCCTCCTTCGTAGGCATGGCCGGGATCGCGCCCCGCTTCTCGATGCAGAGTCCGGCGGCCGCATTGCCGACCTGTGCCGCTTTCACAAAAACGTCGTCACGCAGTACGGCAAAATTTTCCCGATTCACCCCGGCGCCCAAAAGGGAAAACAAGAAGCCGCCCCAGAAGGCATCTCCCGCACCGGTCGTATCGACGACCTCGGCCTTTGCCGCCGGCACCAAAATAAAATCATCTTCAGCAAGAAGCAAAGCCCCCTTGCTCCCCAGAGTCAGGACAGGCCGGGCAACGCCCGCAGCCTTCACCGCCTCCAAGGCTTTTTCCGGTGCTTCTTCGCCCGTTAAAAGCTGCATTTCCTCATCGGAGAATTTCATCAGGTCCACCAGCGGCAGGACCTTCCGCATCTCTTCCCGGGCCGTCTCTTCAGAAAGCCATAAACTTGCCCGGTAATTGGGATCATACGAAATCAGAGCCCCCGCTTCTTTCGCCAT
>CALLQJ010000335.1 GCA_938014865.1 uncultured Fastidiosipila sp. | reverse complement strand
GAAGGGCAAACGCGTGGGTAAGAATAGTCGGCCGGCCGTCATTGATCCTGAGGATGCCGCCTTCTATCTCGATGTTGTTTTTTACCCCCTGCTCGTCCATATACAGCATGGTGTCTTCTGCCAGCAGCGCAAAAAGAGGGCCGTTATTGCGCATAATCCCTCTCCAGCCGCTGCGGCAGCGCAGCTGAATATAGCTGGTTTTGAAGCGGGCTTTTTTGCCGTCTGCGGCAATGATGTCAAATGTAAAAAGCTTTTGCATCGCCTAATCCTCCGTTTCTTCGGCCGCCTCATAAACGTCTTCGATGCTGCCTTTGGTAAAGAAGCAGGATTCCGGAATATCGTCGCATTCGCCGTCCAGAATGGCCTTGAAGCCGCGGATGGTATCTTCCAGGGGGACAAACTTGCCTTCCGTGCCCGTAAACTGCTCGGCCACGAAAAAGGGCTGCGAGAAGAAACGCTGTATTTTTCTGGCGCGGTAAACGGTGAGTTTATCTTCATCTGACAAGTCTTCCATTCCCAAAATTGCGATAATGTCCTGGAGTTCTTTGTATTTCTGCAGCACCCGGATCACTTCCTGCGCCACTTCATAATGCTCTTCGCCCACAATATCAGGACGCATCAAAGCAGAATTGGATTCGAGCGGATCGACCGCCGGATAGATGCCGAGCTCCACAATTTCACGCGACAAGACCACTGAGGTATCAAGGTGCGTGAAGGTCGTTGCGGGCGCCGGGTCCGTCAGGTCATCGGCCGGAACATAGACGGCCTGCACCGAGGTGATGGAGCCGCGGTCCGTGGAGGTGATGCGCTCCTGCAGCTCGCCCATTTCCTGGGCCAGCGTCGGCTGATAGCCGACCGCGGAGGGCATGCGTCCCAAAAGCGCCGACACTTCCGAACCGGCCTGGGTGAAGCGGAAGATATTATCGATGAACAAAAGAAGATCTTTCCCTTCGCAGTCCCGGAAATACTCCGCCATGGTCAGGGCCGAAAGGCCGACACGCAAACGGGCGCCGGGAGGTTCATTCATCTGGCCGAAAACCAGAACCGTTTTGTCGAGAACACCGGATTCTTTCATTTCATAATATAAATCGTTGCCTTCACGTGTCCTTTCGCCGACTCCCGCAAGGACCGAGTAACCGCCGTGTTCCTGCGCCACGTTGCGTATCAGCTCCATGATGAGCACGGTCTTTCCGACCCCCGCACCGCCGAAGAGGCCGACTTTTCCGCCCTTCGGATAAGGGGCCAGAAGATCAATGACTTTGATGCCGGTCTGCAGTATTTCATTGACCGGCTGCTGTTCGACAAAGGAAGGAACGGGCCGGTGGATCGGGGCTTTTTCTTCGGTCTGAACCTGCGGTTTGCGGTCAATGTTCTGACCTAAGAGATTGAACATGCGGCCCAAAGTTTCAGGGCCGACGGGCACCTGCAAAGGCGCGCCGCTCGCGACAGCTTCCATGCCTCTGGCCAAGCCGTCGGTGGAAGACAGGGCTATGGTTCTGACCGTTTTGAGTCCGATATGCCGGGAAACCTCCAAGACCACCTCTTTATCCGTCACCGGATTAAAGATGCTCACGGCTTCCTGAATCTCCGGCAGATTGCCCGGCGCAAATTCGATATCTACAACAGGGCCGACAATCTGCGTCACGCTTCCCTTGTTTTTCATCGTTTGTGTAGGCTTCATAAGGTATCAGGCCTTTCTCTCCCGTCTGAATCTTCATTTTGTCCGGCATTGATAATTTCTATCATCTCTTCGGTGATATGCTCCTGCCGGCTGCGGTTAAATTCGATTTCCAGTTCTTTGATGAGATCTTCCGCATTATCCGACGCCTGCGTCATGGCGCGGAGCCGGTAAATCTGCTCGCTGCCCTTGCTTTCGAGCATCATCTGATGAATGAACGCCTGCAGATAAAAGGAAAAAAGCTCCTGCAGGATCGTACTGTAATCCGGGTCAAACTCGGTAAAGCGGGCTTCTTTTGCGCGTATATCCTCGGCTTCTTCGGCGGAACTTCCCGCCGCCTCCTCAAAGCGGAAGGGCAGGTAGTCTACGGAGCTTAAGGCCTGCTTTCCGGGGGAATAGAAACGATGCAGCAGGATTTTAATTTCATCAAGCTCCCCGTCCGAATAACACTTAATAAGGTAGTTATTAAGGGCTTTTGCTTCTTCGGCATCGGGCAAATCCGAGAGGCTTCGGATTTTTTTGAGCGGCCATTTTTTCTTGCGCAGAAAACGCTCTGCTTTCTTCCCGGCCGGCAGAAAGAGCGGCTCTTTTTCGGCCTTCCGGCAGTTTTCGTATTCCGTCTCCATTTGTTTTTCCAGGAGACTGTTGTAATTGCCGGCCAGGCCCCGGTCTGCCCCCAAAACCAAAAGACCCGTTGTTTTAATGTCCCGCTCCGCCCGCATCAGCGCCTGCATTTCAGGCGCTATGGTGAAGTGTTTGGGCTGAACGTTCAAAAGTTCTTCCGTAAAATTCCGGATATAATCCATGTATTCTCTTCCGGCCATCGCCCGTGCCTGCGTCAGGCGCAGCTTGGCCGCCGCCTCCGCCTTCATGGCTTTGGTGGTATGAAGACTTGAGTACATACTCCGTAAACGGTCTTTTATGTCTTGGTAGCGTTTACTCATGATGACTCCAATCCGCTGACGGCATCAGGATAGGGCATCGTTTCCAGCGGCTTGAAGACACAGTTTAAACCTTCCGCTGCCTCTTTTTCCAAGTCACCTTCTAATTTTTCACCTGCCGCCAGTCTGTCTAAAAGCTCGCCGTACTGTTCCTTAAAATGGGCCGAAATTTTCCGGCGCCACTTGAATATGTCCTCGGCCGGGACCTCATCAAAAAAGCCCTGCTGCCCCGCATAGAGAAAAAGGATTTCTTCGCCGGCGGAAAAGAGCTGATGGGGTTTTTGGACCAGAAGATCCATAAATATTTCCCCGGTCTTGAGCCGCTTGGCGGTTTCATCATCAAAGTCTGTGCCGAATTTGGTAAATTCACGCAGTTCACGGTACTGGGCCAGATCAAGGCGCAGACTGCCCGCTACCTGCTTCATGGCTTTTACCTGAGCGGCGCCGCCGACACGCGAGACGGATACGCCGACGCTTACGGCCGGTCTCTGGCCGTCTTTAAATAAGTCCGCGTCCAGGAAAATCTGCCCGTCGGTAATGGAGATTACATTCGTCGGTATATAAGCGGAAACGTCACCGTACTGCGTTTCGATAATCGGCAGTGCCGTCAGGGAACCGCCGCCTGAAGCCCCGCTCAGGCAGGCCGCGCGTTCGAGCAGCCTGGAATGCAGATAGAAAACATCCCCGGGATACGCCTCGCGGCCGGGCGGTCTTTTAAGAAGCAAGGACAATTCGCGGTAGGCCACGGCATGTTTTGTCAGGTCGTCGTAGACGATGAGGACATCCTGTCCCCTGTACATAAAGTATTCCGCCATGGCACAGCCCGCATAAGGGGCCAGGTACTGGAGCGCGGTCGAATCGCCGGCTGCCGCCATAACGACAATGGTATGGTCCAGGGCGCCGTATGCTTCTAAAATGCCGATCGCCTCCTTCACGGAGGATTCCTTCTGACCGATCGCCACATAAACGCAAATGACCCCTTCATCACGCTGACGGATGATGGTATCGAGGGCCAGCGTCGTTTTCCCCGTCTTCCGGTCGCCGATGATCAATTCCCGCTGTCCGCGGCCGATGGGGATCAGGGCATCAATCGCCGTTACCCCGGTCTGCAGCGGCCGGTCTACGGACTGCCGCGCCATGACATCCGGGGCCGGGAACTCTACGGGACGTGCCGTTTTGCTTTCAATTTTACCCTTGCCGTCCAAAGGTTCGGCCAGCGGATTGACGACACGGCCCAAAAAGCCTTCCCCTACGGGCACCTGCAGAAGCTTGCCGCTTCTTCTCACCATATGGCCGGCTTCGATGTGCGTATAATCGCCTAATATGACCACGCCGATGCTCTGCCGGTTCAGGTTCAGGGCCAGGCCGATCTCGCCGTTTTCAAATAAAAGCATTTCATTTAACATGCAGTGCGCAAGGCCTCGGACCAGCACGATGCCGTCGCCCAGGCCGACGACGCGTCCGACTTCTTCGTAATAGTCCGCGACCTCGGGCGTATCGGCCAGTTCAGATAAGCTCTTCAGGGCCTGCTTGAAGTGGGCCGTCTGTTCCGACTTATCCTCATCCTCCGAATAGTCAAAGAAAAGCCCGAGCAGCGCCTCCTTTTTCTCTTCGGCCGCGGTCTTTTTTGTGCGCAGCGAATAGTAGTCCGTCGCTTCGCTTTTTTCGGAAAGTTCGGATAAGCTCTTCAGGGCCTCTTTGAAATGCGCCGTTTGTTTCGACTTATCCTCGTCTCGCGAATAATCAAACAAAAGCTCGTGCAAGGCATTTTCTTTTTCTCCGGATACAGAATCTTTGCGCTGTACAGATTCAGCCCCGGCTATGTCTTTTTTATTCTCTTTATCCATTTGCTTGTCATTCATGCACTCACCCTAGCTGTCTTTTCTGCTGAAAACAGAAGCGTATAAAGCCGCTAATTGCTTCTTGTATCCGGCATCCAGGACGAATGACTCACTCTTGAGACAGACGCCGCCTAAGATCTCCTCATCGACCGTAAATTCAAAATCAAAATCCCGGCCGGGAAAGCGCTTTTCCAGCACTCGGCGCAGGCGTTCTTTCTGTTCGTCCTGAAAAGGCACGGCGGAGATGACCTGCATCTTGGCAGGTGTTTTGTCCGGGCTTTGCTGCTTGTTTTTTACGTCCTGATTATTCATTGTCCCGGCTCCGCGCTGTGAGAAAATGCGGCTTTTGATGCCGGCTCACTTCCGGCACTCATGTCTTCCAGTGATTCAATGAAGAGATCAACAGAACGGCTTTTTTCTTCGTCGGTCAAACAGCGTTTCAGTAATTTTTCCGTCAGCAGCGTCGAGAGTTCGATGTAGTAATCCTGATAAGACGCCGCCGTATATCTGCGTTCTTCGTTCAGTTCTTCGAGTGCTTGTCTTTTCAGTTCCGCCAGTTCTTCATCCTGTTCGGCCAGCTTTTCCTGCCGGTAATTTTCGCTGAACGCTGCAATCTCTTCTTTGACCAGTTTTTTGCGTTCATTGACCTCCTGCTGAAGCCGGTCTTCCATCGTTTCGAGTTCTTGTATTCTCGCTTCTTCGGCTTTCAGCCGGCCCGATACGTCGTCAACGGCCGTCTGGCGTTTTTGTATCGCTTCAATAACAGGTTTGAAAAGCAATTTTCCGACGAGCACCGCGACAATCAAAAAGTTAATAATGACGAAGGGAAGCAATTTCGGATCAATTTGCGGCATAGAAAACTCCTTTCACGTCTGCCGGCTGCCTGTGCATCCGGCCGATTATTTTGTCTTCAGGTGATTTTTCCGACCAGCATGAAGCTGATCAGCAAACCGTAAATGGTCAGCGCCTCCATGAAACCGAGCGCGAGAATCAGCATCGTACGCATATCACCGGATTTTTCCGGCTGTCTGGCCACGGATTCAAAGGCTTGTTTTGCCGTAATGGCCTGTGCGATGGCCGGCGCCAGAATTGAAAGTGTCATACAGGCTGCGGTTGCGATAGCATATACAATATTTGCTTTGTCCATAATTGAATTCCTTTCGTGATAAATCTTATTCAACAGCACCACTGATATAAATAGTGGTCAGAATGGTAAAAATAAAGGCCTGGAGCGCACCGAAGAATAAACTGATGAAATAGAATACAACCGGTGCAACGTAAGGCATGATGTTGTAAATGGCCGCGATCAGGATTTCTTCCGCGACAACGCTTCCGAAAAGACGCAGTGCCAATGAAATAGGTTTTGTCAGTTCGTCAATCAAATTAAGCGGCAGCAAAAAGGCATAGGGCGATACAAAGCTTTTGAAATAGGCAGCGCCCTTCGCTTCAATGCCGAAATAAAATGTCAAGAGCAGCGAACACAGTCCGAGTCCGAGGGTAACGGTCAGCACGGAAGTCGGTGCGGTAAAATGTTCCGTCATCCCGGCGCCGGGAATCATCCCGGAATAGTTGGAAAATAAGATAAACACAAATATTGTGCCGAGAACGGGTACATAACGGGCCGCCTTCTCTCTGCTTCCCATCGTGTCTGCCGCAAGCTTCCAGAGCTTCTCGGTTCCGAGTTCAATGACGGCCTGGAATTTGCCGATATTGTAGACACGTATCTTTTTGCTGAATACCCATGCAACAAGGATGAGAACTAAGGAAATTGCCACCATCGTCGTCAGGTAGCCGGGGATTCGGACGGCTGAACTTATAAGCTGTGATCCCATTTAACGTTTCCTCCATCTTTGTCTGCTTTATTATTCTTGTTTAAGGTCTTCTTTAAGATCGCCGCTGTCTTCGCGGGTGCACTGTCTGAAGAGACGGATCATCTGGATCTTGGCACTCATGAGAAAGCCGCCGGCAATGCCGATGAGTTTAAACATGTCGTGCCGGAAGAACGCCAGACCCGTGATCAGCAGCAGCAGGCGGATTCCTGCCTGCAGCCCTCTGAACGAGAGCCGGGTTTCGACGGCTGTTTCTTCTGTAGACTTATTTCGCTGAAACTTCAGGAAACAATATTTGCTGATGCGTTCCGCGAGTGCGGAGAGAAAGAACGCTGAAACGAAAAATAATAAAAATGTCAGAAATTGATTCATGGTATTTATCCGTATAGGTTGCCCGTCCCGCACACGAACGTGCGGGGACGGGACTTATGTGGATAGGGTATGAAGGGAGCATACCGCTGATATTAATGGCGGATAATCTTGCCTTCCTTCATGATGATTTCCATCTTGTCAACGGCGACGTTGCGGATATCATCCAAGGGGTTGTCCGTCAGTACGAGCAGGTCAGCATATTTGCCTTCCTCGAGCGTACCGGTGACGTCACCGACCTTGAGCATCTCAGCGCCGACTTTGGTGGCCGCTACGAGCGTATCCATGATCGGGAGTTTTGCTCTCTCGACGAAGGAGTACATTTCACCGATGGCGGTCGTGCCGTAAGGCGTCAGGCTGGAGCAGAAGGAGTCCGAACCGATGGTCAGGCCGATGCCCTTGTCAGCAGCCTTGCGCAGGTTCGCATACACACGGTTCAGTTCTTTTTCCGCAACCGTATCGCCTTCATACTGGTCGTGTACTTCAGGGATATAAGGCGGCGCATAGGTCTTGAACCATTCGTTCAGGAACTGGATGGTCGGGCAGAAATAGATGCCTTTGTCCGCCATGATGTCCAGGCACTCGTCGTTCAGGGTCTGGCCGTGAATGATGAGGTGCACACCGGCTTTGGCCGAATCCAGCGCACCGCCGTAGCCTTCTGCGTGGCTCCATACCGGAATGCCGACCATATCGCATTCGTGCTGGTCAAGCTTCTGATCCCAGCGCCAGATACCGCCGCCCGTCGACCAGATCTTGATCGCGTCAGGGTTCTCACGCAGTCTTCTTCTGACCGCTTTTCTCAGATCCCACGGGCCGTCTACACGCTCTGCCCACGGATGGGATTCGTCGTTGTACCAAAGCGGCAGCTTATGGGAATCGCCGTGGCCTGCGGTGCGGCAGAAGCCGAGACCGCTGGCAACCACACGCGGACCTTCCATAACGCCGGCTTCGATCATATTGCGGATCTGCAGACCCGAGCGGCTGATTTCACCGACCGTGGTCAAGCCGTGCCAGAGGCATTCATGGGCCTGCTGAACAGCCACAACCGTCTTCTGAATAGGATCTTCCAGGACCCAGTCCGAGTCATCGTCGG
>CALLQJ010000334.1 GCA_938014865.1 uncultured Fastidiosipila sp. | reverse complement strand
AAGTCCGTCTTACGCCTGCAAAGCCTTTGATGAGGTGCCTTATCTCGACACGGTCGTGGTGGACAATACGGAAGAAAAGGCCGTGACAATTTTTGCCGTCAACCGCGGCGAAGAAGCGCTGGAGACGGCCTTTGAACTGAACGGCTTTGAAGATTATGAAAAAGACTTCCATAAAGTGATCACGGGCGACGATATGAAGGCCGTGAATACGAAAGACGAAGAACGTGTCAAACCGGAAGACGGGCAGGGCCTCGATTGGGAAGACGGGACGGCAAAGACTGTGCTGCCGCCTCGTTCCTGGCAGATCATCCGTTTCAAAAAGCAGTAAAGAGAGGAGCTTTCAATGCCAAAAGACACACTGCCTTTCCTCGGAATGGAACTCGGTTCCACCCGGATTAAGGCTGTCCTGATCAATGAAAAGCATGAGGTCTTGGCGCAGGGAAGCTATGACTGGGCCTCCCGCCTGGAAGACGGCTTCTGGACCTACGATTTAGAAGAGGTTCACGAAGGCGTCAGGGCCGCTTATAAAGCCTTGGCCGGCGATTATGAACAAAAGCACGGCCGAAAGCTCCGCAGGCTTTCGGCGCTGGGCGTTTCGGCCATGATGCACGGCTACCTGGCGTTTGATAAAGACGGAAAACTGCTGGTGCCTTTCAGGACCTGGCAGAATACCAATACCTCGGAAGCCTCGGCCAAGCTCAGCAAGCTTCTGGCCTTTAATATGCCGCACCGCTGGTCGGTCTCGCATTATTATCAGGCCATCTTAAACAAAGAAGCGCATGTGCCGCAGGTCGATTTTCTGACGACGCTGGCCGGCTACGTGCACTATAAACTCAGCGGCAGAAAAGTACTGGGCGTCGGCGATGCCGCCGGCATGTTCCCCGTTTCTGAAGTCAAAGACGGCAAGGTCGTCTTTGCGCCCGAAGCCTGCCGCCGCTTCAATGCCTTGCCCGAAGTGCAGGCGCTGCCGAAAACACTCGAAGAGATCCTGCCGGAGATCCTTTTAGCCGGCGAAGAAGCGGGCCGCTTAACGGAGGACGGCGCACGTTTTCTCGATCCGACAGGGACGCTGCAGCCGGGGGCCCTGCTCTGCCCGGCGGAAGGGGATGCCGGAACGGGCATGACGGCCACGAATACCGTCGCCCGCCGGAGCGGCAATGTCTCGGTCGGCACCTCGATTTTTGCCATGCTGGTTTTAGAGCATAATCTCAAAAACTATTATCCGGAAATCGATATTGTGGCAACCCCTGCAGGCCTTCCCGTCGCGATGGTGCACTGTAATAACGGCACCGGCGAATTGGATGCCTGGGTCCGGCTTTTCAAAAACTTTGCGGATCTTTCGGGCGGGAAACTGGAGATGCACGACGTCTACGAGCTCCTCTACCGTCAAGCCTTGGAGGCTGCGCCCGATGCCGGCGGCGTTTTGGCCTATAACTTCACGGCCGGCGAGCCGATCGCGAAGATCGACAGCGGGCGTCCTCTTTACATGCGCCGCCCCGACAGCGAATTGACGCTCGCTAACTTTGTTTTGGCGCAGCTTTATGCCATCAACGCCAGCCTGCGTTTGGGCATGGATATTCTGCGGGAAAAAGAAGGCGTGGTCACCGAACGGCTGCTGGGCCACGGCGGGGTCTTCAAGACACCCGAGGTCATGCAGAAGATTATGGCCTCCTGTCTGGAACTGCCGATGGCGGTTTTCCCGACAGCGGGGGAAGGCGGGGCCTGGGGCATTGCGGTCCTGGCCGCTTACGCCGTTCAAAAAGAGGGGCTGAGCCTGGAAGACTATCTGGAGCAAAAAGTCTTTAAGCATTTACCGGCCGCCGTGGAGGCGGCACCGGATCCTGTCCTCAGCGCAGGATTCAAGGATTATCTTGCCCGCTTTGCCGGACATCTCCCGGTCGAGCGCCTGGCCGCTGAAGACGTATAGAGCAAAACGCAGACGGCCCGGGAAGATATTGTGAGTCACTAAAAAGGCATTTATAAAAATCTCTGCGAAAGATTTATTAATTAGTTATAAGAATATATAAAGGAGTCCGCTTATATGAAACAATGGAAAGATCTTGAATTTTGGTTTATCGTCGGAAGTCAATTCCTTTACGGCGAAGAAACCTTGGCACAGGTAGAAGCGAACAGCAGAAAAATTGCCGACGGCCTCAACGCCTCCGGCATCCTGCCGGCCAAGCTTGTCTATAAAGACATCGTTAAAACCGAAGAAGGCTGCCGCGACCTCATCGCCGAAGCCAACTACGATAAACGCTGTGCCGGTATCGTCGTATTCTGTCACACCTTCTCGCCGTCTAAAATGTGGATCAACGGCCTTCGCCTGCTGCAAAAGCCCTATCTGCATTTCCACACGCAGTTCAATCTGGATATTCCGAATGAAGAGATTGACATGGACTATATGAACCTGCATCAGAGTGCGCACGGGGACCGCGAACACGCCTTCATGGCCGCGCGTCTCAGAATTCCGCGCAAGATCGTGGTCGGCCACTGGCAGGATAAAAAAGCCCACCGGGCGATTGCCAAATGGATGCGGGCCGCCGCAGGCTTTGCCTTCAGCCGCGATCTCAAGCTGGTCCGTTTCGGCGATAATATGCGCGAAGTCGGCGTCACCGAAGGCGACAAGGTCGGGGTGCAGGAGCAGCTCGGCTGGCAGGTGAACACCTGGCCCGTCGGTTATCTGGTCGAAAAGATGGAGGAGGCAAGCGAGGAAGAGATCGAGGCCATCCTGGAAGGCTACAAAGAACATTATGTCTTGGCGACGGAAGATGAAGACAGCGTCCGCTACCAGGCCCGCTGCCAGGCCGGCATTCAAAAGGTATTAGACGAAAATGATGCAGCCGGCTACACCAATACCTTTGAAGATCTTTACGGCATGGAGCAGCTTCCCGGCATCGCCAGCCAGGACCTGATGCGCCAAGGCTACGGCTACGGCGGGGAAGGGGACTGGAAAGTGTCCGCGATGACGGCCATCATAAAGTTTATGTCCGAAGGCCTCGACGGCGGCAGCTCCTTTATGGAAGACTACACCTACGATATGCGGAACGGGATCAGCCTCGGCGCGCATATGCTCGAAGTCTGCCCGACGCTTTCGGAAGAAAAAGCCAAAATCGAAGTCCATCCGCTCGGCATCAGGGACCGCGAAGC
>CALLQJ010000333.1 GCA_938014865.1 uncultured Fastidiosipila sp. | reverse complement strand
GCGCAAAACCGCCCCGGGAAGCCGTTTCCGGATCTTCCGGAAGGTATTCCGCAGGCCTTCTTGTGTTTCGCTGCGGTCCATCGCCCGGAGCATTTTATCCGAAGCGTGCTGAATCGGAATATCAAAGTACGGAACAAGTTTTTCTTCTTCGGCAAAAACATCCAAAAGCTCATCACTTAAGCCGGCCGCATAAAGGTAAAGCACCCGGATCCACTTCAGGCCGTTGAGCTGACAGAGCGCCCGCAAAAGCTCGGGCAAAGCTCTTTTTCCGTATAAATCCAAGCCGTAAAAGCCGCTGTCCTGTGCGATGACAATCAGCTCATCATAGCCTTTAAAGATCAGGCTGCGGGCCTCGGCTAAGATGTCTTCTTTTTTGCGCGAACGAAAAGGCCCGCGGATAGCGGGTATGGCGCAGAAAGCACAATGATTCGAACAGCCTTCCGCAATCTTGAGATACGCATAATAATCGGTTGAAGGCATGCGATCCACATTTTCCGTATGCGCCAGGACGTCGCCTCTTTCCCCTTCCGTCCGGACAATGGGACCGTTTTTATCTCCGGAATCTTTATTTTCTGCTTCATAAAAACAGTGGATAACGTCCACGATGTCTTTATAGTTATGCACGCCTAAAATTGCATCGGCTTCCGGAATCGATTCTTTCATGTCCTCGGCATAACGTTCGGAGAGGCAGCCCGTCACGATCAGCATCTCGCAGCTGCCTTCTGTCTTATAATCCGCCATATCCAATATTGCTGCGATGGATTCTTCTTTCGCGGACTCAATAAAGCCGCAAGTATTTACTATGATAATTGCGGCTTCGGCAGGATCTGCGGTTAATCTAAAATGATCTTCTTTCAGCAGGGCGGACATAAATTCGCCGTCCACCAGATTTTTAGCGCAGCCTAAACTGTAGAGAAAAATTTTTTTATCGTGTAAATGCATCGCGTCTTATTTAACCTTTTATATCTGTTTCTCCGTTACTCAGAGCCTTGACTATCAGCTGTCTTCGTAATATTTGCCTTGTTCCCTGATCCAGTCCAGTACCGGACGATAATGAAAGCCGCGGCCGGCTGCCTTGCGGACTAAACGGGCGGCCGCTTTCTTCTTTTCCTCCGGACCATGCGCACTATAATAAGCACAGATCAGCTCATCCGTCAATGAATCCAAATATTCATAGGCCAGTATGCGGTCAGACGGATAAGCGTCCAGCTCTTCCAGGATGATCTCCCGCGGGACCAGATGACGTTCCAGACGCTTTTGCAGGGCCAGGTGACTTTCCGCCTTGCGTCCTCTTCTGACCCGCATCAGACTGCGGCAGATTTCCCGGTCTTTGCAATAGCCTTCTTCGGCCATCTCATGCAGGACACGTTCCTTGACCGCATCGCTAAAGTCTTCCTGCTCGAGTTTTCTCCGGATTTGTCCGCTGCTGCGCAAACGGCCTGCCGCATAGCTGACGGCAGCTACACGACAGGCTCTGTACATTTCTTCTTCTTCCCGTTCTTCGGGACTTTTCTCAAAGATCTTCCAGTCCGAGGATGTCATCAATTAACTCTTCACCGCTCTTTCCCTCACCGTCCGGAACATCTTCTTTTTTATCTTCCTCTTCCGTCTCTTCGTCTTCATCCGGCTCTTCAAGCTTATAGATTACTCTGAGCTTGTGTTCAATCTCATCGCGCAGATCGCTGTGTTCTTTCAGCCATTCTCTGGCATTATCGCGTCCCTGACCGATTCTTTCATCTTCATAGGAATACCAGGACCCTGATTTATGAATAATATCTTCGTCCACGGCAAGGTCCAGGATACAGCCTTCCTTGGAGATGCCTTCCCCGTAAATCAAATCAAACTCCGCCTCTTTAAACGGAGGGGCCAGTTTGTTTTTGACCACACGCACTCGTGTCCGGTTGCCGTAAGATTCCGTTCCTCTGCGCAAGGTTTCGATCCGGCGGACATCCAGACGCACAGAGGCATAATATTTAAGCGCCCGTCCGCCCGGGGTCGTTTCGGGGTTGCCGAACATGACGCCGACTTTTTCACGCAGCTGATTGATGAAAATCACGACCGTTTCGGATTTGGAAATCACCGCGGTCAGTTTGCGCAAAGCCTGCGACATCAGCCTGGCCTGCAGGCCGACATGGGAATCGCCCATTTCTCCGTCAATTTCCGCTTTGGGCACCAGGGCGGCTACCGAGTCTACAATGACCACGTCGATCGCACCGCTTCGTACCAAAGCCTCACAAATCTCCAGGGCCTGTTCTCCCGTATCGGGCTGCGAGACAATCAGATTATCGGTATCAACTCCCAAATGCTCTGCATAAACCGGGTCTAAGGCATGCTCGGCATCAATAAAGGCGGCGGTCCCCCCCATGGCCTGCGCCTCGGCGGCAATATGCAGCGCAACGGTCGTCTTGCCCGAAGATTCCGGTCCGTATATTTCGACAACACGTCCGGTCGGTATCCCGCCGATGCCCAGTGCGATATCCAGCGACAGCGCGCCGGTCGGAATCGACTTAATACTGACTTCTCCGCGGTCTCCGAGTTTCATGACGGAGCCTTTGCCGAATTGTCTTTCTATTTTATCCAGGGCCTGTTTCAGCACCTTTTCTCTTTCTTCACGGGCAACGTTGGAAACTTCCTGTTTCGATTTGCCTGATCTTTTCCTCGCCATAATATTCCTCACTTCCAGCGAACATTTGTTCTTATTATAAGCTAAGACTTCGGGGAATACAACGCCGATTTCCCACGTTTTCCGACAATCCGCCGGACTTTTGCAAAAGCAGGTTCAGTCCTGATCCAATATAAGTTTTCTTAAAGTGTTCAGGGTTTGTTTAGCGGCTAATGTCCGGATTTTCTCCCGGCTGCCTCCGAAGCGGAATTCTTTTACAATCTGCCGCTTTTCGTCTGCGGCTGCAATATAAACCAGACCGACCGGCTTGCCTTCCGACGGCTCCGGCCCGGCATTTCCGGTGACGGCCGCAGCGGTATCGCTTCCGTAAAGGGTCCGGACATTTTCTGCCATGGCCAGCGCGCATTCGGCGCTGACGGCTCCGTGCCGGCGCAGCAGATCGGAGGGAATCTTTAAGACATCCCGCTTGATCTCGTTTTGATACGCCGTCACACCGCCCTTAAGGACAGCCGAGATTCCGGGGCATGCCGCAAGTTCTGCGCAGACTCTGCCGGCCGTGCAGGATTCGGCAAAGGCGGCCGAAAGCTTTCTTTCTTTTAAAAGATCCGCCAGCACCTCCGGCAGCTTCCGCTCGCCGATTTCATAAATTTTATCGCCTAATACAGCTTCTATCTCTTCCAGCATCTTACGGACCTCCGGATGCTGCAGCGCATTTTTCTCCGACTTGGGGTGTTTATACGATAAACGAAAACTCACTTCTCCGATATGCGCATAAGGCGCCAGACTCGGATTGGCGTGGCTGTCGTCGAGCAGATCCTCAAGCAGGCGGGCGGCATCCGACTCCCCGATATCGATGGTCCGGATGAAAAGGCTGTCCAGCACAGAATCTGAATAGTGCATCAATAAGGGCTTGACCGACTCTCTGAACATCGGTTCGAGTTCATTCGGCGGACCGGGCAGCAGAATCAAAAGACTGTGTATGCCTGCCTCTTCGTCGTCATACATAAAGGCGGCGCCGGGTGCCGTGCCGTGATGGTTTTTGAAAATGCGCGCGTCCTTCGGGAAATACGCTTGTTTCAGATTGTTAGGCGACATCTTCCGCCCGCGGCTCGTAAAGTAATCTTCGATGTCCTTGGCGGCCTCATCATTTTTATAAAGCTTTTGTCCTGCCGCAGCGGCGGCCGTCTGCATGGAGATATCGTCCTGCGTCGGGCCCAGTCCTCCGGCAATGATTACGGCATCCGAACGCAAGGCCGCAGTCTTTACGGCGGCCTTAAGTCTCGGCGGGTTATCGCCTACAACGGTTTGATAGTACGCATTAAAACCGAGGTCACGGAGTTCTGCGGCCAGAAAGCGGGCGTTGGTGTTCAGAATCTGACCGAGCAGAATTTCCGTGCCGACGGTAATAATTTCAACGCTCTCAACGTTAAAATCTTCTTTTGTTTTAATCATAAATTTTTATCTTCGATCCTTATGCCAGATTATGCATTTCATAGCATTTCAAGGTGTTTTTCAAAAGCATCGCAACGGTCATCGGTCCGACTCCGCCGGGAACCGTTGTAATATAAGAAGCTTTTTCAGACACTTCGGGAAAATTGACATCCCCGAGCAGCTTGCCGTTTTCCTGCCGGTTAATGCCGACATCAATGACGATGACGCCTTCTTTGACCATATCGCCGCTGAGAAATTCACTTTGGCCGACCGCCGCAATAATGATATCCGCCTGCCGGCTCAGTTCCGGCAGGTTTTTAGTCCTGGAATGGGCCACGATGACCGTCGCATTTTTCTGCAAAAGCAGCTGGATCATCGGCTTGCCGACGGTATTGCTCCGTCCGATTACGAGGGCGAGCTTGCCTTCAAGATCCTCGCCTGTTTCTTCTAAAAGACGCATGCAGCCGTAAGGCGTGCACGCCACGGGCGCGTCAAGGCCTAAAGTCAGTCTGCCGACGTTCAGCGGATGAAAACCGTCAACATCCTTATCGGGTCTGATCAAATTCAGGAAATAGGCCTGCCTGTCGTTCAGATGATCCGGCAGCGGAAGCTGCAGCAGGATGCCGTCCACGCGCTCATCCTCATTTAATGCCCGAATCACCTCTTCAAGCTTTTCTGCCGAAACGTCTTCCGGCAGTGCATGCTTCACGGAAAGAATACCGTTTGCCTTGCAGGCTTTCTCTTTGTTTCGGACATAGATGGCAGAGGCCGGATCCTCACCGGCCAGAATCACGCTGAGACAAGGAGGCCTTTTGTCTTCTTTCCGCAAGACATCCGTTACGGCCTTCACTTCTGCTTTTACTTTTTTGGCGGTCGCTCTGCCGTCAATAATTCTTGCCTTCATTTCTTTTCCTTCCCAAGTCCTTCATTAAGGACTTATGTAGTGTTTATATTTTCAAGCGGACGAGGCATCCTGTGCATCGTCTGCGTCCTCCCCGCTGTCTTGTGCATTGCGCAGCGCCCATTCCGTACGGGTCAAGAGCACCTTGCGCGGCTTGCTGCCCTCAAAGGGGCCGACAAAGCCTTTCATTTCCAGGGAGTCGATCATCCGGCCCGCCCGCGGATAGCCGACGTTTAAGCGCCTCTGCAGCAAAGATACCGAGGCGTAGCCGGCGTCCAGAATGACTTCAATAGCGTCCGGCAAAAGTTCATCCTCATCAGGTTCGGCATCGCTGCCGCCCGTATCGGTGCCGGGCGCCGGAGCCGATACGATTTTTTCGGCCGTTTCTTTATCGTAGGCTTTGATATTCTGTGCTTTGAGAAAAGAAATAACATTTTCCACTTCATGATCACTGACAAAAGCCCCCTGCCCTCTTTTCGGTTTCGAGGCACTTTGCGGCGCATAGAGCATATCGCCCTTGCCTAAAAGCTTCTCGGCGCCGCCGCCGTCTAAAATCGTACGCGAGTCCACTTGCGAAGAGACGGCAAAAGCAATCCGGGAGGGAATATTCGCCTTGATGACGCCCGTAATGACATCCACCGAAGGCCTTTGGGTGGCAATAATCAGGTGAATGCCGGCCGCACGCGCCATGGCGGTCAGCCTGGAGATGGCTTCTTCCACCTCGTGGGCAGCCGTCGCCATCAAGTCCGAGAGCTCGTCGATGATCAGGACGATAAAGGGCAGTTTTTCCTCGCCGTTCTTCTCGGCATCTTCATTATAAGCCTTCATATCCCGGACCTGCTTATCGGCAAAGAGCTTGTAACGCCTGTTCATCTCGGCCACCGCCCAGTTCAGGGTATTGGCCGCCTTTTTCGGGTCGGTCACCACCGGTGCCAGAAGATGCGGAATGCCGTCATAGACGGATAATTCCACGACCTTAGGGTCAATCAGCAGGACCTTCAGTTCTTTGGGCGAACAGCGATACAGGAGACTGATCAGCATGCTGTTGATGCAGATGGATTTACCGGAGCCCGTGGCACCGGCGATCATGAGATGCGGCATCTTGCTGAGATCACAGTAAATAGGCTGTCCCGGAATATCGCGGCCCAGCGGGACAAGTAGTTTTTCCTTGCGCCGTTTATAGTCCTCATTTTCAATCAGAGAACGCAGGCCGACAATGGCGGTTTCGGTATTCGGAATCTCGATGCCGCTCGCGGACTTGCCGGGTATCGGTGCCTCAATCCGCATGGCCGTTGCCGCCAGGCTGAGTGCAATGTCGTCTCCGAGGTTAACGATCCGGCTTATTTTTACGCCCGGACCCGGACGCAGTTCAAAACGGGTAATCGACGGCCCTGTTGTAATGTGCACCACTTTGGCTTCGACGCCGAAGCTGTCCAGGGTTTGTTCTAATTTCGCGGCCAGATTGTGAATACGCTGTGCATTCGATGTGCTGTTTATGACCGGCCGGGGCTCAAGCAGGGTGATCGGCGGGAATTCATAAGGTTTATCCGCCTCTGCTTCCGCCAGGAGATCCCGTGATTCATCCTCAGCCGCTTCCGTTCCGGTTTTTTCAGATGAGGCCGCCTGCACTGTCGTATCCGCGGAAGCTGAATGCTTCGCCGAAGCCTCGCCGTCCTCTCCTTTTACTTCCGGCATCAGACTCTTTTCTTCCGGAGAACTCGTATTACGCGGTTTTTCCGGCAAAGGCTTCACCTTCTGCCGGGACGGCGGAAGAACCTCTTGCCTCGGCCCGGCCT
>CALLQJ010000332.1 GCA_938014865.1 uncultured Fastidiosipila sp. | reverse complement strand
GCGTACGGTCTATCCCGAAACACCCGTCCGGATTTTATATTCCCTGACCGAATGCGGGCAGGACTTGGCGCCGGCTCTTGAAGAGATCGAACATTGGGCAGAGCGCTGGTTTTAGGGCGTCTTGATCATCGAATAAAGAAAAAGAAAGAATGAAATATAAAAACGAACTCCCGCCTCGGGAAAAGAGACGGGAGTTTTTTCTGTCCGGAATATTCCCGGATACTACTCAGAAAAGTCCCAGATATTTAAACCCGTAATATCGCAGACTTTTCGATCGGTACGGCCTTCGATGAGATCGATGAAAATTTCGCCGGTGCCGCTGATGACGGCTTTGTTAAGATGCCCGCCTACGGGGCTCATGTCGTCCCGGCCGAAGACGGCATGGGCGTGCAGATAAGGCTTTCCGTTCTGCTCGGAGATATTGCCGTTTAAGGCCAGCATTTCCATGGCCTCATTAAAGCGGCGCATTTCATAATGCTGCTCGGCCACTTCATAAAGGCCGATCTCCACTTCGTCGCAGGCGCCGATGCCGCGGATTGCCGCCGTTTTAATGCCTTCCTTTTTCGTGACGTCCATCAGACTTGTGAGCACTTCATCGCCCGGATCAAGTCTCAATAAAATCGTCTGCCCTCGTTTCTGATAGTCCATGCTTTGCCTCCTGTAAAAATATTCTTAGCTTATAGAATGACAAGACTTATATAAATACTAGCACAGCCGGGCAGAGGGACGCTGAAGCCGGAGGCGGAAGCGGGCTTTTCTCAGAAAGTTTGCCGTATGGCCACAGTCTCAGGGCGTGAGGTCACGTCACGGCCATTAATTTGCCGTTAGAATAGAGATAGGAGAACGGGAGGTTTTCAGATGCAAGATAAAATTGATATTATCCGATATTTTATGGAGCAGTACGATAAAGAATCGGAAGAAATAAAAAAACTGAATATACTGATTGCGGGGAAAACCGGCGTCGGCAAAAGCACGCTGATCAATGCCGTCTTCCGCGAGGAGCTCGCGCAGACCGGCGTAGGCGTGCCCGTTACGCAGAATCTGGAAAAGATCAGCAAAAAGGGCGTGCCGCTGGTGATCTACGATACCAAGGGCCTGGAGCTCGACCGGGAAACGCAGGAGGAAATCCGCCGGGAAATTCTTCAGGAAATCGGCAAGCCGAGCCGCAAAAATGATGAGAATGAAATGGTGCATATTGCCTGGTACTGTGTCAATGCCTCGTCGAACCGGATCGAAAGCTATGAGATGGATCTGATCCGGGAACTGGCCGAACATGTTCCGGTGATCATGGTGCTGACGCAGTCTCTCGGCGAAAACTATCTTGAACTTTTCCACGAGATCGAACGGCAGAACCTGCCGCTGGAAGCGATTGTCCCCGTACTGGCCAAGCCTTATCCCATCACGGATGAGATTATTCTGCCCGTAAAAGGGCTGCAGGCCTTGGTGGACCGGACCGTGGAACTGGTGCCGGAGGCTTTTCAGACGGCTTTTATCAACGCCCAGAAGGTCGACATTAAACGGAAATTGGAGAGGGCCAATAAGGCCGTTCTGGGCTATACAACATCGGCATTTGCGACCGGATTCACGCCGATCCCCTTTGCGGATGCGGCCGTTTTAGTGCCCATGCAGATCGGCATGATCGCCCACCTCACCTCGATCTTCGGACTGCCCCTGGATAAATCCCTCCTCTCGTCCATTATTTCTTCCGTCGCCGGCACCGGCGGCGCGACCATGTTAGGGCGCAGCATCACCGCTTCTTTATTAAAACTGATCCCGGGAGCGGGCCAGGTTACGGGCGGACTCATTCAGGGCGGAACGGCAGCGAGTCTGACGGCGGCCTTGGGCTACGCCTATAATCAGGTCTTGTACCGGACGGCGGGCAAGGTCTACGAAAGCGGCAAAATCAATACAAACGAATTCGCCGCACTGTTGAAGGAAACGCTGGAAAAAGAAATCCTCCGCAACAAGAAGAACTTCCTGAAAAAGGACAAGGCCGAAGATCTGAAGAATTTGGAGCTTCCCCCGCCTCCCCTGCCGGATGAGAAAGACGATCAGAACGATTGAAGCTTAAAAAGCATAAAAAAAGACCTGCTTTCGGTGAAAAGTGAGCAGGTCTTTTTGTCTTGCCGAATGCAGCATGAGGTTCTGCAATAAGCGGAGACTTGCGCTGTATCCCCTTTTTCTCAGAGCACTCTGCCGCTGTCTTCTAAGTCCAGGAAATCGGCCAGGATGGCGATGAGGGCTTCTGCCTTTTCAAGCGCCGGCATTTCGGCAAAAATCCTGAGTAAGTCTTCGGTCCCGGAAAAGCGGGCGCTGAGCCAGCCGCCGTTTTCAAAGTAAAGCTTTAAGCCGTCCTTATAGGAAACCTTCTCCGGCGGAAAGGGGAGCTCGGGAAGTTCTTTATCGGCAAACAAGCGCTTTTGGATTCTCTTTTTGTCCTCCGCTGTAAAGCGGTAATCCCGCTCGGCCATTTCAAAGCTGCCGTAGCGTTCTTCGATCTCCCGGTAAAGGGCGGAAAGGCTCTGTCCGGTCAGCGCCAGCATTTCCACCAGCAGGGTGCCGGCATAAATGCCGTCTTTTCCCGGGATGTGCCCTCGCACCGTCAGGCCGCCCGAGCTTTCGCCGCCGATCAGGGCCTGATGCGCTTCCATCGCGGCGGAGATATGCTTAAAGCCGACGGGAACTTCATAGCATTTCTGCCCGAAGTCTTCGGCAATTTTATCTAAAAGATGCGTGGTGGAAACATTGCGCACGGCAGGTCCTCGCAGGCCTTTATACTGCATCAGATAATAATAAAGCAGGACCAGAATTTTATTGGGGTGGACAAAGTTTCCTTCGTCGTCAATGATGCCGAGCCGGTCCGCATCCCCGTCGGTGGCAATGCCGAGATCGCAGCGCTGTTCCAGGACGAAATGCCGCAGTGCTCCTAAAGTCTGCATATTGGGCGCCGGCAGCTTACCGCCGAAAAGCGGGTCATGGCGCTGGTGGATGACGTCCACCTCACAGCGGGCGGTAATCAATATGGTCTGAAGGGCGGTGCGGGAAACACCGTACATGGGATCGAGCACGATA
>CALLQJ010000331.1 GCA_938014865.1 uncultured Fastidiosipila sp. | reverse complement strand
GGAGGGGCTGCCGCTTTGCTGGGGCAAGCGCAGCCTTAACATGAGCACCGTTAAGAACTTATACCCGCATCACGGAGGACGCTGACGAAGGAGGATAAAACATGAATACACGCTGTATTGCAGCAAGTCACAATAAAGATAAGATCCGGGAGATTTCGGAGATTTTAGAGCCTTTCGGCATTGAGGTCCTGGCGGCGAAAGACGCGGGTCCGGTTTTGGATGTAGAGGAGACGGCCAAAAGCTTTGAAGGCAATGCCCGGCTGAAAGCCGAAGCTTACCGCGCCTTATATCCTGAAAGCTGGGTGCTGGCCGATGATTCCGGCTTGTGCGTGGACGGTCTCGGCGGGATGCCGGGGATTTACTCGGCGCGTTTCGGCGGGGAAGACAGCGATTATCAAAGAAAAAGTGCGCTCATCTGGAAAGGACTCCGGGAAAAAGGTATTCCGGAAGAGGACTGGAGCGCGCGTTTTGTCTGTGCGATCTGCCTTTTTGAACCCGCTGCCGAAAGTCCTCATATTTTCCGAGGGGAAATGGAAGGACGGATTATTCCGGAAATGCGCGGGGCACACGGTTTCGGCTATGATCCGATTTTCTACCTGCCCGAGTACAAGATGACAAGTGCGGAAATCGATCCGGCTTTAAAAAACAAAATCAGCCATCGCGGACGAGCGCTCGCGAAGGTCCGGGCTTTTCTTGCGTCAAAAGATATGACAAATTGAAATAATTCTGTAATATTATGACAAATCCATGAGCTGTGTACGGATAAAACAGAAGGTTCTATGAGCGGCGCACAGGCGGAAAGCGGCTGAAAAACCGTAAAAAGAGGCCTTTTTTGCGATAAACAGGCGCTTTTAAGGCAAAAGTATTGACCTTGCACTCTCCGAATGATATATTACAAATCAATTACATGTGTATGTGCCGCGGACAGCATGTTCTGCCGCACACGGACAGTCGGATGAGGAGTTGGCATGGCAGATTCGAGCCGTCAGGGACAGAGCGCTATAAAACCGGTCAGTGAATATCTCTTGATTAAAACGGAGGTTTTGCCTGAGGTATTCAGCAATGTCATGCGGGTCAAGGCCCTGCTGCAGGCCGGTGCGGTGAATTCCGTCAACGAGGCCGTGAAAGAAGTCGGCATGTCCCGTTCGGCCTTTTATAAATACCGCGATTCTGTACAGGCCTATGAAGACCCGATGAGCAAAGACCTGATGACGATCGTCGCCACCTTGCTTCGGGAATCGGATGCGCTGGCTGAAATCATTTTGTACTTGACGGATCAGGGGGCAAAATTGTTAAATATATCCCAAAGTCTGCCGCGTCACGGTTTTGTAGACCTGATGCTCAGTGTGGATATAGCGGGCACGGACGGTGATCGTGTCGCCCTAAGACGCGAGCTTTCGAAAATTCCCGGCGTGCGCCGTCTGGAACTTTGGTCCAGAGAAGAAGAGTAAAGCCGGAGGCTGGAAGAAGCAGGGAGGAACAATGGCTGAGGTTGCTGTTTTAGGCTACGGAGTGGTAGGTGCGGGTGTCGGCATAATTTGCCGCGAACAAAGGGAAACGATCCGGCGCCGGCGCGGGATCGATTTGAATGTGAAATATGTTTTGGATCTCAGAGATTTTCCGGATGATCCTTACGCCGATAAAATTGTGCATGATCCCGAGATCATCTTTTCCGATCCCGAGGTGTCGATGGTGATTGAGACCATCGGCGGGACGGGAGCGGCCTATGACTATACCAAGCGGGCACTTGAGGCCGGCAAGCATGTGATTACGTCCAATAAAGAGCTGGTGGCGGCGCACGGCGCCGAACTTCTGAAGCTGGCTGCAGAACATAAAGTCTTTTATCTTTTTGAAGCCGCGGTAGGCGGCGGGATCCCCGTGCTGGTGAGCATGCGGGAGCACTTAGCCTCCAATGATATCTATGCCATAGACGGCATTCTGAACGGAACCTGCAATTATATTCTGAGCAAAATGCGCAAAGAAGGAAAAGCGTTTCAGGACGCCCTGGCGGAAGCGCAGGAGAGAGGCTATGCCGAACGTGATCCTTCGGATGATGTCGGCGGTGCCGATACGGCGCGGAAGCTGGCGATCCTCGCATCGATGTGCATCGGGGAATGGGTGGATCCGGAGAAGATTCTGACCGAAGGCATTGCAAATATCACACAGCGGGACATCGAGACGGCGGAGGCTTTGGGCGATAAGATTGTTTTGCTGGCCACCCTGCGCAATAAAGGGGCGTACGAGGAACCCAAGCTGGAGCTGCGGGTGGCGCCGGTCCTGCTTCCCGAAGAGCATCCGGCCGCCTGCGCCGACGATGTATTCAATGCGGTTTTCATTCGCTCTTATCCTTTAGATGACGTCATGCTTTACGGCCGCGGAGCCGGTTCGCTGCCGACGGCTAATGCCATCGTGGGCGATATGATGGAAGCGTCAACGGTGCCCTGGACGCCGGGCGCGGCGGAAATCTGGCAGGCCCCTTCGCCGGGCCGCCTGGAAGAAGCGGGCGATCTGACGGTGTCGGCGGTTTTGCGGATTAAAAAAGACTTTGATAAACAGGCCTTAAATACTTATCTTCATGATCTCAACGGCTTTCGTTTTCTGGAAAGTCCCTTTGCCGATGAATACCTTATCGAGACCGATTCGGAACAGTTGCGCGAAGGCCGCCTGAAGTCAGCCGTAAAGCAGCTTCCGGAAGGCAGTCTCCTGCAGATCCTGCGCAGAATCTGAGCGTGTACTTTATGCCGGCTGATGAAAAACATCTCTTAAATGAATTTTCCTTAAAGCTTTTTGCCGCAGCGTACCGGGAGGGCGAGAATAATTTACTCTCGCCTTTGTCTTTGCTCTTGGTTCTGGCCCTTGCGGCAAACGGTGCCGCCGGCCGGAGCAGGCAGGAATTTGAAGCGCTTACGGGCCTGCCCCGGGAAGCGCTGAATCTTTTGCTTCAAAAGACCGAGGCGGCGCTGCCGGAAAATGAAAAGATCAGGCTTTCGTCTTCCGCGTCCTTATGGCTAAACGAGCGTTTCAAGCCGAAGCCGGAATTCCTTGAGAAAAACCGCAGCTATTATGATGCGGAGATTTTTTCCGTCCCGCTTTCGGAAGAAAGCCTTGAGGCGATGAATGCCTGGGTCCGGGAAAAAAGCGGCGGCAGGATCCGGGAAATAACAGAGCAGCTCGGCAGGGCCTGGTGCATGAGCCTTCTGAATGTGCTGACATTTAAGGCAGAATGGCTTCGGCCTTACAGCGAACATAAGGTGGAGGAAGCCATCTTCCGGGCAGAAGACGGCAGCAAAAAGACGGTCGAGATGATGAAAAGCCGAGAGACGCTTTTGTTTCTTCAGGTCGCCGGCGCCCGGGGCTTTGTGCTGCCTTATGCGGATACGCGTTACGGCTTTGCCGCCCTGCTTCCGCCAGAAGGGATGCCGCCGGAGGATTTGCTCAAGGCCTTGGATGCGTCCTTGTTTCACGAGATGCTTGAAAAAGCCGCGTACAAGCCGGTTTTGAGCGGCCTTCCGAAATTCGATTTTAAGGCGGATCTTGAGCTCAAGGACGCCGTGCGGAAACTCGGACTCAAGAGCGTATTTGATCCTGAAAAAGCAGATTTCCGGGAGATGGGGGATTTTTCTTCGGAGGAAAATCTTTATATTTCAAAACTGCGGCAGAAAAGCTATATTTCCGTGGGGGAACAGGGGACAGAAGCCGGAGCGGCTTCGCTGGCGGAAATCGCTTTCCGCTCGGCGCTGATGCCCGAAGCGGAGGAAATTATTCTGGACCGGCCTTTTCTTTTCTTTATTTTAGATCTTGAAAACGCCCTGCCTTTGTTTATCGGGACGTTCGAGGAGCCGTCCTGACGCCTTTTTCTGTGTCTGGAAGCGGAGCCTTTGACACCGGGCTGCGGCAGAGCCTTCCTCCAGACAAAAAGAAACCGGAGCAGTTTTTTCTCCGGTCTCTTCGTCTTACGTCAGATTAAATAGTGAGAATCAATAACGATTGTAATCATTTCTCTTTTTATTCCGGCGCGCTTCTTTGCGGGCCTTGCGGCAGGCGGGGCAGCGGATGGGATCATTTTCAAAGCCTTTCTCACGAAAGAATTCTTGTTCGCCTTCGCTGAAGACGAAATCGGATCCGCAATCCTTGCAGGTTAAATGTTTGTCAGCCATAAATAAATAGCTCCTTAAGTTATTATGTCCGGATTTTTCAGGACCGCTGAAGCATAGCACGTTAAAGTTCTGAATACAAGAAGTATTTTATGCTACAATATCTCAAAACAAGAAGAGGTGAATCTTGAGTCTGGCGTTTGTCATAGAATCCTTTCGTTTCCATCGTCTGCGCAGCCGAAAAACCGTGCAGATATTATTTCTCCTGGGCTTTTTTATCAATGCGATTGCCTTGATGCTGCCGGTAGGGGATCAGGATTTTTCACGTCTGATTAACTGGGTGATGGGCATGAGCGCCCGATTTGCTCCGGAGGTAAGTGAATCCGTGCTTTTGCCGGATTACCGGGCGGAGTCGATTCTGAGTTTCGGCAATATTATTTATCTTTTATTTTCACTTCTTATTACCGTGCTGAACGCGGGGCTCTCGCTGATTTACGCCTCGGCCATGAACGCAAGCTTTGATGACTATCCGCTTAAACACGGGGTCCGGGAATTTTTCAGCAAGATTCCGAAGCTTCTGCTTTTTGCGCTTTTGCTGATTCCTGTTTATATTCTGAGTCTGGTTTTTTTAGGCCTGCCGTTTTTTGTGATTGCCTCGGCACTGGCCTTTACGCCGATGTTTCTGATCGACCGGCAGTACAGTCTGAGCCGGGCCCTGGATGAGAGCGTGCATGCGACTTCCGGCATTAAATTTCAAATGGTCATCTCGTATTTATTCATTTCTTTTTTAATGTCCGGGCCGCGCAATATTTTAATTAACTGGTTCGGCGGATCACTTGCATCCGTGGCGCTGATCTCCGCTTTCTTTGCGGCGCTCAAGGCCTTGATTCTCGGCCGGCTTTACGCTCTTTTTTACCTTTACTACTCGCGTTCTTACCCGAGCCGGCGTATCCATAATCCTTATAATCCGCATGATCCGACAACCTTTTTCAAAGAGGTGAACCGGCGCGGACGCAGTGAAGAAGAGGAAGAGAGCGACGCGGAAGAGGATGAAGACGATGATGATTCGTTTTTCGGCTGAAGACGGAAGATGATGTTCCGGATCATGTATGCACGGACGATTAATTCAGATAAAGCATGCCGTAAAAATCGATTGAAATAAATACCCGGATGAAGGGGGAGTATACAATGTCCAGAAAAGAAGAAATCCTTCATTTGCTTGAAGAAGACAGCCGCCTGAGCAGTGCGGAAATTGCCGAAAGACTCGGCTATGACGAAGAAGATATTGTGGTGGATATGGCGGAAATGACCGCCGACAAGGTGATCTTAGGCTACACGGCGGTGATTAACTGGGAGAAGGCGGACAGCCGGCATGATGCGCCGGTCGATGCCCTGATCGAGGTGAATATCACGCCGCAGCGGGGGATGGGCTTTGATAAAATTGCCAAGCGTATCTACTCTTTCCCGCAGGTCAAGGACTGCTATCTGATGTCCGGCGGCTATGATCTGCTCGTGGTGATGAAGGCGAGGACCTTGAAGGAAGTGGCCAACTTTGTCTTTGATAAAATTGCGCCGATGGATTCCGTGGTCTCGACGCAGACGCATTTTATCCTGCGCCACTATAAGAGCCACGGCATTATCATGAATGAAAATGAAGAAGATAATCGAGAGGCTGTCGTCCTATGAGAACCCTTGAAGAGAGTTCGCGCTTATCCGATAAGGTGAAAAACATCAAACCTTCCGCCATCCGGAAGTTTTTTGATTTGGCCAATGAGATGAAAGGGCAGGTCATCAGCCTGTCAATCGGCGAACCGGATTTTGTGACCCCCTGGGTGATCCGGGAGGCGGGCATTTACAGCCTGGAAAAGGGCTATACCCATTATTCGCCGAATACCGGCTATATGAATCTGCGCCGCGATATTGCCCGTTACATGTACGAACGATTCGGTCTGAGCTATCAGCCGGATGAAGAAATTCTGGTGACAGTCGGCGGATCCGAGGCGATTGATCTGGCCTTTCGTGCGATTTTGAACCCGGGCGATGAGGTGATCGTTCCGGAGCCGTCTTTTGTGGCTTATAATTCCCTGGCCGTGATGGCAGGGGCGACACCGGTGTCGATCGCTACCAAGCCGGAAGAGGGCTTTCGCCTGAAACCGGAGGCTTTGGAAGCGGCAATTACGGAAAAAAGCAAAATTCTGGTCCTGGCCTATCCGAATAATCCGACGGGCGGCATTATGCCCCGGGAAGATCTGGAAGCCTTGCTGCCGGTCCTTGAAAAACATCCTGAATTGATCGTTGTATCGGACGAACTTTATGCCGAACTGACCTACAGCGCCGACAGCCATTGTTCTATTGCCGCCCTTCCGGGGATGCACGAACGCTCCGTGGTGATCGGCGGTTTTTCGAAGGCCTTTGCGATGACCGGCTGGAGGCTGGGCTTTGCTCTGGCGCCGAAGGACATTATCGGGGGCATGAACAAAATCCATCAATACGGGATTATGAGTGCGCCGACGACGGCCCAGTACGGGGCACTGACGGCACTGCGGGAAGCGTATCCCGAAGTGCAGCGGATGAAAGAAGCGTACAATCAGCGGCGGCGGGTGCTGATCCGCCGGCTCAATGCAATCGGTCTGGACTGTTTTGAGGCGGAGGGCGCCTTTTATGCCTTCCCGAATATTGCCTGCTGCGGGATGGATTCGAATACTTTCTGTGAGACGCTTTTGGCCGAGGAACAGGTGGCCGTGATTCCGGGGGTGGCTTTCGGCGAATGCGGAGAAGGCTTCGTCCGGATCAGCTATGCCGCTTCTATGGACAATATTAAGGAAGCATTGCGCCGGCTGGAGCGTTTTGTCAATAAATACCGTGAATAATTTCCGGCCTTTCCGGCATTTTATGCGCTGTTTTCTTCCGCAAACATTTTCGCGCCGGGGAGAGTTTGTGATAGCATAAATTATATTAAGCATAGGAGGCATTATGGCCGATTATATATTATTGCGCAGCCTGATCCGTCAGTACGATGAACCGATGGAGGATCTGGAGGCGGCTTTACATATTAATACGCTTAAAGATCGCTATAAGGAGCTTGAGCAGTATGCTCAGGCGCCGGATTTCTGGAGCGATACGGAACGAGCACAGAAAATACAAACTAAAATGCGGCATATGCAGATGAAAGTCGAGCGTTTCCGCGCCCTGCAGCAGAAGCATGAGGACATGATGGTCATGTGTGAACTCGGGGAAGAGGCCGGGGATCAGGAAGTGGCCGAGGAAATCGCCGCGGAACTTGAGCATTTTGCCGAAGCCTTTGATCAGATGCGTTTGGAGACGCTTCTGACCGGCGAATACGATGAGAAAAATGCCATCGTGACCCTGCATGCGGGGGCCGGCGGAACGGAAGCGATGGACTGGGCCTCGATGCTTCTGCGCATGTATACGCGCTGGGCAGAGCAGCACGGCTATGATTTCAAAACCACCGATTATCTCGGCGGCGAAGAAGCCGGCGTAAAGAGTGTGTCGTTTACCGTTTCGGGCCCTAATGCCTACGGCTATCTGCGTTCTGAAATGGGCGTGCACCGCCTGGTGCGCATCAGCCCCTTT
>CALLQJ010000330.1 GCA_938014865.1 uncultured Fastidiosipila sp. | reverse complement strand
AGACTTTGTCGCCGGGCTGCAGGCTTTCCTGCGCGGAAATGTCCGCAAAGCCCAGATTCTGCAGCAGACTGACGCTGACCTTGACCGCTTCGCGCTCGGTTTTCGCCTGATCTAAGAAGCTCTTATAATCTTCGGCCAGGCTGAACGCGCTCTGAAGAGCGTCCTGATCATAAACGTCATATAAATTTTCAAATTGATTCTGAAGATCTTTCTCCAGCTGTTTTGCCTGAGAGAGCTCTTCATTCTTTTTTTCTTCCTGAGGTATGGAAAAAATCTCTCTGAGTTCATCGGGCGTAGGTGCCGCGGGACTCGCTGCAGATCCTTCTTCAAAACTTTTTGTTAACATAGTGTTTATTAGCTCCTCGATTCAAATTCTTTAACCTTTATTTTAGCACAAAGCGCGTAAAGAATAAAAAAACTGCCGGCGAAAAAACGGCAGCTTTAAAGGGCGCTTTACTCGCTCTTTTCCTGCTCTGAAGCTCTGTCTTCAAGGATCAGAATGCGCACGGCTTCAACCGCTGCTTTGCAGGCGGCTGTTGTATCATGGCACTCTTCATCCGGCATCCCCAGTTTCTGCCGGTCTTTGTTCCAGATGACATTGAAGATGCTGCCCGCTCTTACGCCGAGGCAATGGGCCACCAGAAAAAGGGCCGCACTTTCCATTTCAGAACCCAGCACGCCTGCCTTTTTCCAGGCCTCCCATTTGTTCAAAAGCTCATAACTGACCGGCATGCGTTCCGGCTCGTGCTGGCCGTAAAAAGAATCTTTGCACTGTACGACGCCGATATGTACGTCCCGTCCGGACGCTTCGGCGGCCTTTAACAGAGCGGACGTGACATAGAAATTCGCGGACGCAGGAAATTCAATCGGCAGGTATTCATTGCCCGTGCCGTCCATGCGGACCGCCGCATCCGCAATGACCAGATCGCCGCCTTTCACCTTAAGATCAATGCCGCCGCAGGTGCCGATCCGGATCATGGTATCTGTGCCGATCTTGTGAAGTTCTTCAACGGCAATAGCTGTCGAAGGTCCGCCCATCCCCGTTGACATCACCAGGACAGCTTCTCCTTCCAGGCTGCCGGTGTAAGAGGTATATTCCCGGTTTCGCCCCGCAAACTTCGGCTCGTCCAGAAAAGCAGCAATCTTTTCTGCCCGGGCGGGATCCCCCGGCAGGATCGCATACCTGCAGCCGAGCGTTTCATCCAAACCTATATGATACATTTTGGCCATACATCCACCTCGTTTTTCTTTCATCTTATCATTTACAGATTTTCTTTTTAAATTCTCTCTTTTACCTTGCTCTCGGCGTCTTCAGCGAGAATTTTTGTTCATTCCCCCGGGAAAGTGCCTTTATATTTCTTCTTATTTAACGGCCGTTTAACAGAAGGCGGATTGTACCGGCGTTCTTTCGTTCCGCTGCAGAAAAAAGCAAAGCCCTTAACGGTATCTTCGGGCATTTTGGTCTACAATGTGTAATCGGAGGATGATTATTATGTCTGACAATGCGTTTATTGATGTCCATACACACTGCAAAGAATTCTCCCCGGATGCGACACAGCCGCTTTCCGAGAGAATAGAAGAAGCGAAAGCGAAAGGCCTTGCCGGGGTGATCCAAACGGATCACTATGACAAGGATCTTTATGAAGCAGAACATCATTACCCTCTTCCCGCTTCCGGTGCCGTTCCCAAAAAGGGCGAGTGGATTTTTTATATTCCCGATTACCTTAAACGCCTGAAAAAAGAGCAGGAAAAACTGAAAGCGGCCAAGGATCCCTTTAAACTGCTGATCGGTATTGAACTCGGTTATGCGCCGCCTCTGGCCGATCACTTCAGAGCACTCAGCAAGGCCAATCCTTTTGACTGCATCATTGCCTCGGTCCACAGCCTCGATAAACAGGATGTCTACCTTTACCGGCATGAGATTTATAAAAAAGACAAGATCGAACTGTATAATCTTTATCTTCACTTCATGGCAGACATGCTTGAAGAAATGGATTATGCAAATATTCTGGGCCATTTTGACTACGTCTCGCGTTATTCGAATTATCCGGTCAAGAAGATGTTCTACCGGGATCATAAGGAGGCTTTTGACCGGCTCTTTTCCGTTATGATTAAAAACGATGTCTCTTTGGAACTGAATATCGGCTCTCAGCGGGCCAAAGAATCCGACGGCAAGCCGATGGGACTGCCGGATCCCGAGATTCTCAAACGTTACCGGGAGATGGGCGGAAAACTCGTCAGCATCGCATCCGATGCGCACCATGCCGGCTTGGTCGGCGAAGGCTTCAAAAAGACCGCCGATTATCTCAAAGCACTCGGCTTTGAGGCCGTGACGCATTTTGAAAAAGGAAAGCCGTGCCTGACGCCCCTTTCTGAATAAAGCGTCTGAGAGCGGAACGCAGAAGCCCGGACAGAGCGCCCGATTTCCCGCTTCAGTTTTTGGCGGGATCTTCGGGCGTTCTTTTCAGATGTTTTTCAATAAAGTTCATATAATTGCTGACTTTTTTCTCGAAGCCGTTTTGACTCGGCCGGTAATAACGCCGTCCGAGCATTTTTTCGGGCAAAAAGTCCATGGGCGCAATGCCGGAAGGATAATCATGCGCATAATTATAGCCTTTGCTGTAGCCGAGGTGATCGGCCATTTCGCGAATCGGTGCATTGCGCAAATAGAACGGAATTTCTCCGGTATCTTTTGTCCGGACATCTTTAAGCGCCTCATCGATCGCCCGATAAGAACGATTAGACTTCGGACTGGTGGCCAGCATAATGCAGGCCTCGGCCAATATGATCCTTGCCTCCGGCATGCCGATCATTTCACTGGCCTGCCAGGCGGCCACGGCAATGCTCAAAGCCTGCGGATTGGCCATGCCGACATCTTCGGCCGCGGAAATTACCATGCGGCGCGCGATAAAAGCCGGGTCCTCCCCTGCTTCGAGCATCCTTGCCAGGTATAAAACCGCCGCATCCGGATCGGATCCGCGGATGGATTTAATAAATGCGCTGATGGTGTCGTAATGGTCTTCGCCGTCGGCATCATAGCGCAGCGGTTTTTTCTGTACACATTCCTGCATGATCTCGGCGCTCAGACGAATAACGCCGTCCTCGTCTGCCGGGGTCGTCATCCAGGCTAATTCGATGCCGTTTAAGGCCGTACGGGCGTCGCCGCGGGATATTTCCGCCAGAAACTCTTCTGCCTCCGGGCTCATTTCAAGGGCTTCATTTCCGAGTCCGCGCTCCTTGTCTTCCAGCGTCATGCGAATGATTTTTTTAATATCTTCTTTTTCCAGCGGATAGAGCTGAAAAACCGTCGAGCGTGAGAGCAGGGCTTTGTTCACTTCAAAATAAGGATTTTCCGTCGTCGCCCCGATCAGAATCAGATTGCCGTTTTCAACATGCGGCAGCAGGGCATCCTGCTGCGCTTTGTTAAAACGATGGATTTCATCGACAAATAAAACCATGCGCCCCGTGGGGTTCATGATGTAGTTTTGGCTTTCTTCCACGATCCTTTTGATATCCTTGATGCCTGAGGTCACGGCATTGATCTGCCGGAAGGTGGCTTCCGTGGTTTCGGCGATGATGCGCGCAATCGAGGTCTTCCCTGTTCCGGGCGGACCAAAAAGAATAATCGAGCTCAGCTGATCCGCCTGAATCATTCTGCGCAGCATTTTGCCGGGGCCGAGGATATGCTCCTGGCCCACGAACTGATCAAGAGTTTTTGGGGACATCCGATACGCTAAAGGTTCTTGTTTCACGCCATATCTTTCATTAATTCAGGATAAAGCGGATGTTTCTCAGTAAGTTCCGCTACACCTTTTAAAATCTTTTCTTTGCTGTTTTCATAATCCGTGACCGCCAGGTAAATATACTCGGCGATCTTGTCCATCTCTTCCGCATTAAAGCCGCGGGTCGTCAGGGCCGGTGTCCCGAGACGAAGCCCCGAGGTTACGGTCGGCTTTGCGGTCTCATAAGGAATCGTATTCTTATTTGCCGTTATATTCACATGGTCCAGACGTTCCTGCAGCTCTTTGCCGCTCAGGTCGTTCGGCCGCAGATCAATTAAGATTAAATGATTATCTGTGCCGTCCGAAACCAGCTTCAGCCCGCGCTTCATCAGACCTTCGGCCAGCGCCGCAGCATTCTCCACGACCCGTTTCTGGTAGTCTTTGAATTCATCGGAAAGCGCCTCTTTTAAAGCGACGGCTTTCGCGGCAATCACATGCATCAAAGGTCCGCCCTGCATGCCGGGGAAGACAGCGGAATTAATCTTGCGGATGTATTTTTTCTTGCACAAAATCATGCCGCCCCGGGGACCGCGCAGGGTCTTGTGGGTGGTAGTCGTTACAAAATCCGCATAGGGCACCGGATTCGGATGCAGGCCCGCCGCCACCAAGCCCGCGATATGCGCCATGTCTACAAAAAGATAGGCACCGCAGCTGTCGGCAATTTCCCTGAGCCGTTTAAAATCAATGATTCTCGGATAGGCACTGGCCCCCGCTACAATCATTTTCGGCTTTAATTCAAGGGCCTGCTGCGCCAGACGCTCATAGTCGATGCGTTCATCATCGGGAGAGACCTGATAGAAATGGGCCTCATAGAGCATGCCGGAAAAGTTTTTGGCCATGCCGTGGGTCAGATGACCGCCGTGCGCTAAATCCATTCCCAGGATTTTATCCCCCGGCTTCAAGGCCGCAAAATAGACGGCCATATTCGCCTGAGCGCCCGAATGCGGCTGTACATTCGCCGCTTCTGCCCCGAAAAGCTTTTTGGCCCGTTCAATGGCCAGACTTTCAGCCTCGTCGACGTATTCGCAGCCGCCGTAATAGCGTCTGCCGGGATAGCCTTCTGCGTACTTATTGGTCATGACCGAGCCCTGAGCTTCCATAACGGCAAGGGAGGTAAAATTTTCCGATGCGATCATTTCCAGCTTCTCGTTCTGACGTTTGAGCTCAGCCTTCACGGCTTCATAGACTTCAGGGTCTGTTGTTTTCAGATGTTCTCCAAGCATATAGCATGTGTCCTTCTCTATAATGATTCCTTTTTAAATAAAAGAGTGCAGGGCCAAACATTTCAGTTTACCCTTGCACCTTTACTATTGTACCGTATCCTCCTGTGTTTTCCCGTAAGAAATCAGGAGCGTTTCGGTCTTGTTTACGCCTTCTTCGGTCAAAGCTGCGACATCCAGTTTTTCTTCTGCCTTTTCGGCATCTTTCAGTTTGGGCCGGATTTTCGGATGTTTCGGCACAAAGACCGTACAGCAGTCTTCATAAGGCAGAATCGAGGTTTCAAAGGTACCGATCTTCCGGGCCAGGTCTACCGTATGATCTTTGTCCAGTCCGATGAGCGGACGGAAAACCGGCTTGGAGACTACATAGTTAGTCGTATGCAGGGCTTCGGCGGTCTGGCTGGCCACCTGGCCTAAGCTTTCGCCGGTGATGAGCGCATCACAGCCTCTTTTTTCGGCGATTTTTTCGGCAATCCGCATCATCATGCGGCGCATCACGATTGTCATCATCTCAGGCGGGCAGTTCTTCCGCAGCGTCACCTGTATTTCCGTAAAGTTCACGATGTGAAGGCGGATGCGGCCGGCGTATTCACTGAGAATACGGGCCAGATCAATGACTTTTTCTTTGGCTTCATCCGAGGTAAAGGGAAAGCTGTGAAAGTAAACCGCTTCAAGCTCCATGCCCCTTGAGGCCATCATAAAGCCGGCGACGGGGGAATCAATGCCGCCCGAGAGCAGCAGCATCCCCTTCCCGCCCGTTCCGACGGGCAGTCCTTTAATGCCTTCATGCACCTTGCTGTAAATGTAGTGATTGTCCCGGACCTCCACATAGACAATAAAATCCGGCTCAATCACGTCCACCGATAAATTGCCCGTATTATTATGCTGCAGAAGGTAAGCGCCTAATTCCCGGGCGATCTCGGGAGAGGTCATCGGAAACGATTTCCGTCCCCGCCGGCACTCTACCTTAAAAGTCAGAGGCTTCCTTGTTTCAGCTAAGATTTCTTTTACCAGACGATCCGCTTCCTCGCATATATTGGGAAAGCCGCCTTCTACGCGGGAGACAAGGCTGGCCGAAACAATGCCGAAGACGCGGCAGGCCACGTCCAAGGCTTTTTCAAGATTGGCTTCGGAAGCGGCATTCTGATCAAGCGGTTCTGCCCAGATCCGGCTGCTGGCCGAATACACTTTATAGTCTGCAATCTTGCGCAGGCGCCAGCGCAGATTGTCCATGACTTTATTGACAAACTTCCGGCGGTTCAGCCCCTTCAGGGCAATCTCGCCTACACGTGCTAAAATTAATTTATTTTCCACTCTCTCACCTTTCGTTCTTCTCTGTCCTTTGGCTTTAAGGAGCAGCCTCTGCTCTTCAGAAGGCTGTTTTAATCCTGATACATGCCCCAGTCTCTGAGGGTATCCAGAACTTCTTCTAAAATCTTAATAAACGTTTTTATTTCTTCTTCGCTGTTTGACGCGTCCAGGCTGATGCGCAGCGTCCCCTCGGCTTGTTTCTTCTCCATGCGGCAGGCTTTCAGCACATGGGAAATGCCCTTGCTGCCGGCCTGGCAGGCGGAGGAGGTGGAAAGATAGACACCTTTCTCATCGAGCATATGCATCAGCGTTTCGCCGCGCAGCCCCGGGAAAGACACACTGACAATCTCATCTAAAGCATGCGGAAACGAGATGACGGCAGGCGTATGACGAAGGCCTTCCTTGAGCGTTTTATTAAGTGCACGGACCCGTTCTTTGCGCCGGGCAAAACTTTCCTTCTGCATCGCCGAGGCCTTGGCCATGCCGGCTAAAAGCGGCCAGTTTTCCGTCCCGGAGCGCCAGCCGTTCTGCTGCCCGCCCCCGTGAATCAGGACATCCGGAATCACTTTTTTCCGCTTGTACAAAAGCCCGGTCCCCTTGGGCCCGTGAATTTTATGGGCACTGAAGGACGCCAGGTCCACATCGAGATCCTGCAGGCTGAAATCAATTTTCCCCCAGGCCTGCACCATATCCGCGTGAATAAAACATTCCGGCGCCTTCCGGCGGATGACTTTGCAGAGCGTCTCCAGATCCTGCACAACCCCTGTTTCATTATTGACCCACAAAAGCGAAACGCAGAGCGTTCTCTCATCTAAAACATGCTCCAGATCGTCCGGATCAATCAGGCCGTTTTTCAGGGGCTTTAAAAGAATAATCCGGGCCCCGTGCTGTTCCAGATAGTTCAAAGTAGATAAGGTCGCATCATGATCCGCCTCGGTCGCGATAATCGTATTGAGCCTTGTGCCGTATCGGCTGAAAAGCCCTTTTAAAGCCATATTGCTGGCTTCGGTAGCACAGGAGGTCTGGATGAGTTCGGAGGGTTCACAGCCTAAGTCAGAGGCCAAAGAGGCGAAAGCCGTCTTCATTTTGCCGGCGACGGCAGCCGCCGGGCGATACATGGATGCCGGATTCCAGAAATCTTCGCGCAGCGCGCGGCATACCGTATCGCAGACTTCTTTATAAGGTTTGGTTGTGGCACTGTGGTCTAAATAAATCATCGTCGTTCACCTCACACTCTTATCTCACAATTTTCCGCCTCGCCCCGGATCTCTTTATGCTGATCCAGAAGCGGCCGGATATAGTCTCTGAGAAAATCCTCCACCTGACCCGGCGCCCTTCCGATATAAAGTGCCGGATCT
>CALLQJ010000329.1 GCA_938014865.1 uncultured Fastidiosipila sp. | reverse complement strand
AACCTATATCGGCTCCATGCCCGGCCGCATCATCAATGCGCTGATCCAGGCGGGCAGCGATAATCCGCTGATTCTGATGGATGAGATTGACAAGCTGGCAGCGGATTACAAAGGTGATCCGACCTCCGCTCTTTTGGAGGTGCTTGACCCCGAACAGAATAACAGTTTCCGGGACCATTACATCGAACTGCCTTATGATCTTTCGCACGTGCTTTTTATTACGACGGCGAACCGCAGAGATCAGATTCCGCCCGCTCTTTATGACCGGATGGAAGTCATTGAGCTCAACGGCTATACGGTGCCCGAAAAATATGAAATTTCAAGACGGCATCTCCTGCCGAAGCAAATGAAGCAGAATGCGCTGGATAAAAATCAGCTCACGGTCTACAAACAGGCCCAGATGGAGCTGATCAGCAATTATACGGCAGAGGCCGGCGTCCGGCAGCTGGAACGTGTTCTGGCGAAAATCTGCCGCAGAGCCGCTTTGAAACTGGCCGAAGCCCGGAAAAATCAAGGCGAAGAGGCGTCCGATGAAGCTTTAAAAATCAAGGTCACGACCAAGAACCTGGAAGAATTTGCCGGCAAAGCGAAATACCATTACGACAAGGCGGGCCGCAAGGCCGTGAGCGGCTTGGTGCGCGGCCTCGCCTGGACGGCAGCCGGCGGGGATACCCTGGAGATCGAAGCACTGACCATGCCCGGCAGCGGGAAGCTGCAGGTTACGGGCCGTTTAGGGGATGTCATGAAAGAATCCTGTCAGGTGGCCCTGGCCTATGTAAGGGCGCGTTCGGAGCGCTACGGCGTGGAAGCGGAGTTTTTCGAGAAGCATGATATCCATGTGCATGTGCCGGAAGGTGCGATCCCGAAAGACGGACCGTCTGCCGGCATTACCTTGGTGACGGCCATTATGTCGGCCGTCAGCAAGCGGAAAGTTGATCCTTCTTTGGCCATGACCGGAGAGGTTACACTCCGCGGGCGGGTGCTTCCGATCGGCGGGCTGAAAGAGAAATTGATTGCCGCAGATCGTGCGGGCATTAAGACGGTCATCATTCCCGAGGAAAACCGGAGGGACATGGATGAAGTACCCGATTCCGTGAAAGAAAAACTGGAGATCCATTATGTAGAAAATGCCGAAGAGGTCTTGACGCTTGTCTTAGGCGAGAAGTAAAGCGCTGAGAAAGAAGCAGACGCGCAAGAGAAAGGCCTGCGGGAGAGATACTCCTGCAGGCCGTTTTTATTCTTTCCCTAAGCGCCCGGCTCAGATGACATCATACTGTGCCTCGTAAAGCTTGCGGTAGGGGCCGTTGTTTTCCATCAGCTCTTCATGCGAACCCTTTTCCTGAATGCCCTGATTGTCAAGATAGACAATGGTGTCGGCATTGCGGATCGTCGACAGACGATGGGCAATGATCAGGGAGGTACGTCCCGAAGCAAGATCGTCCAAGGCCTTCTGGATCTTCACTTCCGTTGCCGTATCCAGCGCCGAGGTCGCCTCGTCGAGGATCATGATCGGCGGATTCTTCAGGAAGATCCGGGCAATGCTCACGCGCTGGCGCTGACCGCCTGAGAGCGTTGTTCCCCGTTCTCCGACGATCGTGTCATAGCCGTCGGGGAGGGAGCGGATAAAGTCGTCGATATCCGCCAGTTTGGCGGCCGCAATCACTTCTTCATAGCTTGCATCCGGCCGGCCGTAACGGATGTTTTCCAGGATCGAATCCGCAAAGATAAATACATCCTGCTGCACAATGCCGATCTGCGCCCGGAGGCTCTGCAAGGTGACTTTCCGGATATCGTGTCCGCCGATGGTGATCTGTCCTTCCTGTATTTCGTAAAAACGGGGAAGGAGCTGGCAGAGGGTCGTCTTGCCGGAACCCGAAGGACCGACAATCGCGACTTTATCGCCTTCCGGAATGGTCAGGGAGAGATTGCTTAAAACCGTTTGGTCATCGCTGTCTTCCGGATCATAGGAAAAGGTGACGTCATCGTAGACAATATCGCCGTTCAGGGGATAGACATCGACGGCATCCGGCGCATCTTCAATTTCGGGATCCATGCGCATCAGGTCGGTAAAACGTTCCAGACCCGCCATGCCCTTCGTATACTGTTCGAAAAAGGCAACCAGCTTGCGGATCGGCACCAGGAAGGCGTTAACATAAAGATTAAAGGTCAGAAGATCTACAAGATCCATCTTGCCTTGGGAAACGTAATAACCGCCCACGCCGATCACCAGGACGTTCAGGAAGGAGGTCATGAATTCCATGCCGGTCTGGTAGACCGCCATCGCATGGTAAAAGCCCCGCTTTGCGTCACGGTAGGCATTGTTGCCGTGGGTGAATTTTTTGATTTCAAATTTCTCGTTTGTAAAGGCCTGCGCCGTTCTGGCCCCGGAAATCGAACTTTCAATGTCGGAATTGATCCGTCCGGTGGTGACCTTGACATTTTTGGAGGCATCGGCCATATGCTTGCGCTGCCGCATCGTCAAAAGCACGATAAACGGAATCATCACAATCAGCAGAAGGGCCAGCTGCCAGCGGATTTTCAGCATGAAGATGAAAGAACCGATCAAAGTGATGGTTGCAATAAAAAGATCTTCAGGCCCGTGGTGGGCAAGTTCCGTGATATCAAATAAGTCCGAGACGATCCGGGCCAGCAGGTTTCCGGTCCTGTTGTTGTCATAGAAACGGAAACTCATATGCGACATATGCGTAAAGAGATCCTGCCGCATGTCTGCTTCCATCCGTACGCCCATCAAATGGCCCCAATAGGTGACGATATACTGCAGCCCGGAGCGCAGGATATAGACGAAAATCAAGGCGAGGATGACAATTGTGAATTCGCGGAACATTTTATTCGGCAGGTACTGCTGCAGTGCGTAACGCGAAACAATCGGAAAACTCAAATCGACCAGTGATATTCCCAAAGCACACGCTAAATCCAGGAAAAATAACTTGCGGTGCGGTACAAAATAACCGGCAAAAATTCTCAGTACGGACTTGCCGAAGCGATTTTGTCTTTCTGATTCAGTCATGTTTTACCCCTTTATGATAAAATAATCTGCAAGTTGTTTTGTAAAGCGGAAGGCTTTATAAAACAACCGATAGCTATAGTATCACAAAGGGGACGATGACGATCGAAGAAAAGCGCTATACCACGATTGCCCGCGCCGCGGAAATTCGTTTTGAAGAGAAAAAGTCTGTGTTTATCGCCTGTGCCCGCAGGGCCGAAAGCGAAGAAGAAGCAAGGGCTTTTTTAGAAGAGCAAAGAAAACGTTTCCCGGATGCCAATCACCATGTCTATGCTTGGAGGATAGGCGGGGCGAGCGAGCAGTATCTGCAGCGTTTTTCCGATGACGGAGAACCTTCGGGAACATCGGGGCCTCCTGTACTTGATGTATTGCGCAAAGGAAATATTACGGATACCGTTATTGTGGTGACGCGATATTTCGGCGGGATACACCTGGGTACCGGCGGTTTGGTTAAGGCCTACGGCTCGGCAGCATCTGCTGTCATGCGGGCCGCGGGATTTACGGACATGATTCCCGCCAGACTTTACCGCATCCGTTTTCCGTACCGTTTTGTCGATATTGTACAGCACCGCCTCGAACGCGGCGATTATGCCGTCGAGGCGCAGGAATTCGCAGCTGACGTCAGCTTTTTATGCCGTGTACCGGCTTCCCGGGAAGAAGAATTTATCCGGATGATTGAAGAAATCACCGGAGGGCAGGCCGAGACGGAAAAAGGCGAAGCGGTATATTTTGCCGCAGAAAAGAAAGAAGACAAGAATGGACACAAGTGAAACAAACGATAATAAATTGGCCGTTCTCATTGACGCGGACAATATTTCTTATCAATATGTTAAACCGATGATGGATGAGATTGCCCGCTACGGCGTGCCGACCATCAAAAGAATTTACGGCGACTGGACAAAGCAGAATATGAACGGCTGGAAATCGGTCCTGCTGGACTACGCGATTTCGCCGATTCAGCAATTCGGCTATACCTACGGGAAAAATTCCACCGATTCCGCATTGATTATTGATGCCATGGACATCCTTTATGAAAATAACGTGGACGGCTTCTGCCTCGTCTCCAGCGACAGTGACTTCACCCGGCTGGCCATGCGCCTGCGTGAGGCCGGAAAACAAGTGATCGGCATCGGTGAGCAGAAAACACCGAATGCATTTATTGCGGCGTGCAACCGCTTCTTGTTCCTGGAGATATTAAGTTTTGAAGAAGATGCGGACTACTATCATGAGGAAGATAAGAGCAAGACAAACGAGAACAATTCGAACGCTTCCCACCAGAACAAAGCGAAGCCGCATAAGAAAGCGGCATCCCGGCCGGGAGCGCCGTCGATCCGCAAGCTCGATAAAGAAATGACAAAAATGATCCACAACGCCACCTCCGCCCTGGCCGATGACAGCGGCTGGGCTTTTTTGGGGGACGTGGGCAATATGATTCTGAAAACCATGCCGTCTTTCGATCCGCGAAATTACGGCTATTCAAAATTAAGCAATCTGATCCGCGATGTAAGAGGGATTGAGGTAGACGAAAGACCTACCGGCTATCCTAATGTGAAACATATTTATATTCGCATCGCGAAAAAGAAAAGATAATTCCGGAGGCTATCATGAAAGAAAAAACGCAAGCTTCGGCTAAAGAGCCAAGCTTTCCTGTTTCTGCGGCCAATCCCGTCGCAGATTGGTTTATTCGTCTCGTAAAAGGCATCGGTGTCGGCATCGGCTTTATTCTCCCCGGCCTCTCCGGAGGGGTGCTGGCGGTTATTTTCGGCCTGTATGATGTCATGCTCCGTTTCCTGGCCGATCTCAGAAATCGATTCTGGCGGCATGTGCAGTTCTTTATTCCCGTCGGCATCGGCGGCCTGATCGGGGTCTTTTTATTTTCTAAAGTTGTAAGCGTCGCCTTGGACCGGCACGCCGCTTTGGCCGTCAGCTTGTTTATAGGCTTTGTGGCGGGGACCTTTCCTTCGCTTTACCGCAAGGCCGGACGGGAAGGGCGCAGCAAAAACAATGTGCGCTTTATGATCATTCTCGCCTTGCTTTTCGGGGCCGGAATGATTTTTGTCGGCGAACGGGAACTGGCCAAGCTCCCGGCAAATTTCGGCACCTGGCTCCTGTCCGGTGCGCTCATCGGCCTGGGCGTGATTGTGCCGGGAATGTCGCCTTCGAACTTCCTTTTGTATTTCGGACTTTATGACAAAATGACCGCCGGGATCAGCCGCCTGGATTTTTCCGTTATTATTCCGCTGGGCATAGGACTGGTGGCCTGTGTGCTTTTGCTGGCGAAGTTTGTCCGCTATCTTTTCGATCAATATTATGCCGTCATGTACCATCTGATTTTAGGCTTGGTGATCGGTTCAACCTGGGCGATTGTCTTCACGGAAGTTCTGCCGGGCCTGCATGCGGAGAGGCTTGATCCGTCTTCGCTGGGATTTCCGCTGTCGCTCGTTTTGTGCATCGTGCTTTTTATGCTCGGTACGCTCTTGTCCTGGCTTTTCAGCAAGGTCGAAGACCGCTATGATCCCGAGCGGGTTCAGATTGATCAGTAACGGAGGAACGCATGAAACGTGCAGCAGGCATTTTACTTCATATCAGTTCACTGCCCGGACCGTACGGCATCGGCACTTTGGGTGAAGCGGCTTACCGTTATGTGGATTTTCTGGCGGCGGCGGGGATTGCTTACTGGCAGGTGCTGCCGCTCTGTCCCTTAGGATCTTCGAATTCGCCGTACAGCAGCATTTCGCTTTTTGCTAATAGTGAATTGTATATTGATCCGGAACAGCTGGCGGCGGAAGGCTATTTAAAAGAAGAAGAGCTCCCGGCTTTGCGCTATAAAGGCGACAGCAGCCGGAGCGATTACGATTTTGCGCGGAAAAACAGTGCGCACTATCTTCGCCGGGCGTTTTCCCGCATGAGTGAAGAACAGCACCGCGAGATGCTGGCTTTTGTGAATGCGGAAAGCAGCTGGCTCAGTGACTATGCGCTCTATACCGTTTTGCATGAACAGTACAAGAGACGTTCCTGGCAGGAATGGCCGGAAGCGTATGCCCGTCATGATGAAAAAGCGCTGGCCGATTTTTCCCTGGAACATGTGGACGCCTTGGAATACGTTTATTTTTGCCAGTGGCAGTTTCGCCGGCAGTGGGATCGCCTGAAAAATTATGCGCACGAGCGCAAGGTCAAGATCATCGGCGATATGCCGATATTCCCGGCTCTGGACAGCGCCGATGTCTGGGCCGCTCCGGAACAGTTTCAGCTGGATGAGGCGGGCTATCCCCTGGCGGTGGCCGGCGTGCCGCCCGATTATTTTTCTGAAGACGGGCAGCTTTGGGGCAATCCGCTTTATGACTGGGAATACAGCGAAAAGGACGGCTATAACTGGTGGATTGAACGCATGCGTTATGCGATGGCGCTTTT
>CALLQJ010000328.1 GCA_938014865.1 uncultured Fastidiosipila sp. | reverse complement strand
GGCGGGAACATCTGGAAGGGCGCAAGGCCGATGTGGAGGCTTATGAAGACGAGAGGCGCGGCTTCTGGCAGATTGTCTACCTGCTCTTCAAAATCGGACCTTATGCCCGGGGCCTCGACGCTATCCGCAGAAAAGTCAAAGAAAGTGCCGTGCTGCTTCACGAAAATCAGGCCGCCCTGGAGGAACAGGAGAGACGCCTTCGCGACAGCAAGGTCAAATATAAATTGATGGCCCGGCAGCTCGAGCTTAAAGAGCAGCAGATTGAGGAAAAAAGGCCGGCCACGGAATTGATGCGGGCCGCCTTAGGCAAAAATTATGCGGACCATGAATTTTATCTTCAGCTCGGCAGCGCCGGCAGTCAGTCGGCCTGTCCCTGGACGGATCATGAGCTGGCGGCTCAGCGTGAGCGCATGTTTAAAGCGTCCCTCGATCTGATCAAGTCCTTTGCCGTTCATGCCAATGAAATCCGGCAGAACCTCAAGCGCCTCGAACTGATGCTCGAAGGAGCCTTTCATCCGGAAGACGAAGCCGAAGCGCTCAGCGTGCTGCTGCATACACTGCATATGGTGATTCCTTTATGCCTGATGCCGCAGCCGCTTTTGAGGCGCCTCGAGCGTTACGGCAGCAAGGGCGCATCGGGGACCTTGCTCTGTTTAGATCCCGAACGCAGCCGGCCGGAAGATTTAACCGGGCCGATTCTGCGGGCCGGAAAATCCTTCTTTTTCGGCGACAGCCTCCTGCTGCCCCGGCAGTACAAGACGGCCGAGAAGCTGGACCGCGCTTTGCGGGAGGGCTTCGGGCTGCCGGCGATCTACGGCCTGAGGCGCTACGATACGGCGGCCTGTCTTTTGGGAGCGGAAGAGGAGATTTATCAAATCGGGAAGCTGCAGCTGCCCTTCCCGCTGCGCTTTAATACCGTGCAGAGCCGAATGCTTTATGAACTGGACAATACGCTTTGTCTCGACGGCCTGTGGCTCGGAACGGCGCAGGAAGAACGGGATTACCCGGACGATTTCCTGGAGGAATCTGCTTGGCTTGATATCGGCGGTTCCTGCGAAGAAAACAGCCGCTTCATTTATATGCAGGCGGATGTGCTCTCGGATATGATCTGCGATTATGCCGAAGCGCATAATAAACTGCCGGATGCCGGCATTGCCTGTTACTATCCGACGGTGTACAGCGGCTTCAAACAATATGTGAACGATAACTGGCTGAAAGAAGACGGCTTTTTGGCCGGGCTTT
>CALLQJ010000327.1 GCA_938014865.1 uncultured Fastidiosipila sp. | reverse complement strand
CGACCACCGAGATCTACACTCTTTCCCTACACGACGCTCTTCCGATCTGATGTGATAGGGCTGAACGGAAAGGACAGCGTCTTCAGCTTTATAGCTTTCGGCGAGCATCGCTACGGCCGTTTTGCCCAGCCTCACATCCGCATCCAAAAACAAAAAGACCTCCCCTGATGCCGCCTTTGCCCCGCTGAGACAGGCCCAGGATTTTCCGATATAATCGGGCGGTTTAGGCTCGGCTTTCAGATAGCGGACAAAGGGAAAAGCGGCAATAATCTCCGCCGTGCGGTCCGTTGAAGCATCATCGACACAGATAATTTCACCCGGCCGGAGTGTCTGCCGGGAGAGGCTTTCCAGGAGCCGGGCGATATTTTTTTCTTCATTTCGGACCGGAATAATCACTGAAAGTTCCGGCAGGACGCCCTTTTTATCAGAGGCTTCAAGGCGCGGGAAATCCTGAAAGAGCCAATAGCTCAGTCCGAAGCCCAGAACAATAATGAAAAGCTGCCACAGCACCTGTCCCATGCTTATGCCTTCAAAGCCTCAGAGACCTTATCGGCCGCCAGCCTGCCGCTCAGGATGCAGGTGGGAATGCCCGCCGGGCTGAAGGCCCATTGTCCGGCCTGCAGAATATCCTCGAAAGGCGTCTTGATGCTTCCCGGCATCTGCAGGAAGCTGTGTGCCGAGGGCATCGTTTCATTCAAAAAAGACCAGCCGCTCAGTCCGCCTTGTTTATTGCCGGTCCGTCTTTCTATGCTCAAGGGCGTCGACGCAAGGGAAAAAAGCTGCTTCTCTTTTAATTCCGGCAGAAAAAAGCGGCTTATTTCCTCAATAATTTTCTCCGTGCAATAGCTTTTTAAGGCCTCATAATGACCGGCCTCCTCCGCCGCTTTTATTCTATCGTAATCGGCTAAGCTGCTGATAATTAAGCCGCTTTGACCGGGCGGCGCAAGCGTTTTGTCCCGCAGGACGGGGCAGCTGATCTCATAAGTCGTTTTTTCTAAAAACTCCTGCCAGTAGGCTTTGCCTTCTTTGTGCTTATCCAGGCTGCTCAGCCCCTCTGTCCGGGGCGTCAGAAAGGCATGGACGCCGATTTTTTCAGCAATGACGGCCGGCGGAATATCCGCGGCCAGAAAGACCGTGAAGACCGAATCCGCCGCGTCTGCTTCTGCACAGAGTGTTCTTCTTTTCCGCGCCTTGCGGCTGAGCTTGCCCTCGCAGCGGCTGTAAAGGCTGTTTTCGTCCGCGGCCCAAATCATCTGCTTATAGCGTATCTCTTCACCCTGATCACAGACGATACGATGCTCGCCGGGTATAATCTTCAAAACTTCACAGGACGATCGGATCGCGCCGCCGTTTTCCCGGATATACGCTTCTAAAAGGGTCGTGAGCCGGCCGGTGCCGCCTTCCGGATAAAAATAATCCCGGTAGAGCGTAAAGTAACTCAGTGCAAAAAAGGCCGGTGTCCCGCGGAAAAAGTGCTGGGCAATCATGTCAATCAGCGCCGTATTTTCCGTAAAACGGGCCAGGTAATCATAAACGGGCACATTGTATTTTTTAATTTTCACCATGCTTTTCAAAAAACGCAAAAACCACGGCAGAAGCTGATTTTTTAGATACTCAGGATCTTTGGTATCCTCCCGAAAGAGCGGATTATCCCCGCTGAAGAGAACGGAAAGTTCTTCCGTCACATCATTTATTTCATCGGAAATTGCCCGGATATCGGCTTTGTTCTGCGGGAAAAGCGACGCCAGAGAGGCGCTGTAGCGCGCAAGGTCTTCTCTCGAGCGAAAATCCGTTCTTTCATTTTTCAGGCCGAGGGTCACCGGATTTTCTCTGCAGGGCATCTCGATACCGAGTTCCTCCAGCATCGGCTGAATAATGCCGGAACTGACAAAAGCCCGGGCCCCGGCATCGAAGACAAAGCCTTCTTTTTCAAAGCTTTGCACCAGACCGCCGCATGTATCTGATTTTTCCAGGAGGATAAAATCGATATCGGATCGGCTTAAATACGCCGCAGCCGTCAGGCCCGAGATGCCTCCTCCGACCACGACCGCATCATAATGTTTTTTCATCCTGTCTCCTCTTCAGATAATCACGGACATCCCTTATCGCAAGCGGCTGCTTGCCCCGGCGTGCCCATATGCAGCGTTCTTCGGCTGCCTTGAGCGCCTCGGGATCCTCCGGGAGTTTGCGGGCCTCTTTTGCCGCCCCCGTAAAATTTCCTGCAGTGATACGGCGCATGATGCCCGAGACATCCGCTGTATCCCGCGGGAGGCAGGGCGGCTTCTCGCAAAGTTCGCAGCGATAGGCTTCCCGCATAATCTTTTGTTCTTCCGCCGTATAGCCCGAAAAAAGGCGCTCGCGCGTAAAGGGCTTTTCCACGATTCTGACGTAATCCGGCCGCTTTTCATCATAGACATAAGTGGACAGGCCGTGCTTTTTTAAAACGGCATTGGCCGCCGCGATCCCCGAGGTCGTCACGGTCGGTGTCCCCGTTCCCATAACCGTCGATTCCCCGCAGCAGAAAAGGTTCGGCCATTCGCTTCGGGTATGCAGGCGCTTAAACATATGCTGGCCTAACATCTGCTTCGGCCCGGCCACAGCGCCCTTGTTTTTCAGGGTATAGCGTTCTATCGTACGCGGAGTAGCCGCCTCGGCATATTTAAGGCCTTGACGGTAGCCGGGAAAGCGTTTCTCCAGAATGTCCAGATGACGTTCTTTTTCCGCTTCTTTATTGGCTTCATATTCCTCCGGACCGAAGCGCTCCCAGTCTTTGAAAGACGGCCCGATCGTTAAGACAATATGTTCATCTTCCGCACAAAGCGTCCGGTCATCGATGCTCGAAATATAAGCGGTGACTTCGCTTTCGTCCAAAGCCTCCGGATTGCCCGCAAGCATTTCCACCGGCTGCGTATCGTCCGGAATAAGATCACGCTTGACAACGGAATAGACAATAAGACTCGGGTGCGTCGCTTCGAGCCCCTCGGCCCATTCCCTTCTTGCCCGGCTGCTGTCTTCGGGGTCTATCAGTTTTCCGAAAAGATTCCAAACCGTCCCCGAATAAATATAGTCTTTAGCCTGCAGCACACGCCCGTCCGAAAGCCTGACGCCTTTTACCGCCCCGTCTTCAAAGCGTATTTTTTCAGCACGGCGCCGGTAAATCATCTCCCCGCCGTTTTCTTCAATCACCTTTTCCAGCTTGCCAGGCAGAAAGAGCGTCGAACCGGCCGGGTAATAGCTCCCGCCCGCGTAGTTATCGACAAACATCACGGCCGCCAGAATCGCCGGTGCTTCTTCCACGGTGGCATAACAATAAGTAGACGTCATTTTATCGAAGAAATTAAAGATTTCCGGATCATCAAAATACTTTTCCAGAAGCGATTTTGCGCTTTTGTTAAGATACGACATAAAACGCAGATAAGAAACCGGGTGCCTCAGAAAGCCTTTAAGCGCCGGTCCGGGCGCATTTTCATCCGGCGTGGTGTAGTTCGGTGTCTCCACCAGCACATGCCGGTACATCGTCCCCATATCCTCGTAAAAACGCTTCAGATTGTCTTTTTGGGAAGGAAAAAGCGCCGACAACGCCTCAATGAACCGCTCAATATCAGGATAAAAAGGAAATTTCCGGCCTTTGAAATGCACACAATACAGAAGATCGTGCCGGATCATATCAATCGGCTCTTCCAGGCAATTAAAGACAAAACGGTGCGCGTTAAAACCGGCTTCGCCGAAACCGTAAAGCATGGCGTCGCCGACATCAAAAATTCTTCCGTTCCGCTTGAATATTCCGCAGCTTCCGCCGGGATTGTAACTGTTTTCAACAACGGCCGTTTTTAAGCCGCGCCGGGCCAGAAGAGCTGCTGCCGTCAGGCCCGAAAGTCCTCCGCCGATCACCAAGGCATCATAAATCATAATCACACTCCTTTCGAAAATTATACCTGCTGTGATTTTCTCTGTCACTTTTTTGATTTATTTCTGTCTCGGCACAAAAAAGCCCGGCGCAGAAACGCCGGGCCGGACTATATTATTATTTTAAAAATCTTTAAACGCTTTTCTGATTACGCTTCCATTCTGGAGGCATCAACAAAAGCCAGAATACCGTTAACGATGAGGGCAATACCGATGACGATAAAGATCCAGTCAACCATAGCCCAAGGACTGATAACGATGAAGACACCCACCACAATCATCAAAATGTTGTAAATAACATTAACCGCAGTGCGTCCTTCAGGTGCATTGGCAAGGTTCATAATACCCTTGATTGCCAGAACGATACCTAAGATGACCATAGCCGTGGGGATAAACAACCAGCCGCCTAATAAGACAACAACACCGATGATCAAGGAAATCACACCCGGTCCTACCGCCTTATCGCTCAGACGTTTGATACCGTAGATAATGATGAGGACGCCGAAAATGGTCAGCAGCCAGTTCATCAAATCTGACTTGTAAACCCACATTAGAATGCCGAGGAGAATATAAACAATCCCCGTGAAAATCTTGTTACCCTTTGTCATTAATAATGCTCCCTTCAAAATGTATGTATTAAGGACAATTTTTTCTCTGCGAAAAAACTGCTCTTAACACCACATAATGTGTTTGGTATAACTACATATTAGCATGCCCACCTTGATAAAAATTCGACAGAACTTTGAACGAAATTAAAACACCTCATTAAAAACTGATAAATCAGACGATTTTCCTTAAAATCTCGCCTTATTTTGCTTGCATTCGGCGTCGGGGCACGATTTTGTCCTTTGTGCCCCCTCAGACTGCGAAGGAAGACAGGAGCAAACGGGCCGTGGCGAAGTAGATAAACAGAGCGCCGGCATCCACTAACGTCGTAATTAAAGGTGCCGCCATAATGGCCGGATCCAGTTTAATGCGCTTGGCAACAAGAGGCAGCACAGCGCCTAATATGGCCGACATAAAAACCGTTGCCATCAAGGCCAGAGAAACGGTGAGTGCAATCATGGCATCGTAAGAAATATAAATGCGGATAAAATTAATCACGCCTAAAACCAGGCCCATCGCTAAGGAGACGCGTGTCTCTTTCCAGATCACTTTAAAGAGATCTGAAAATTCGATTTCCCGCAGCGACATCCCGCGGATCATCATGGTGGAAGTCTGCGATCCGACATTGCCGCCGGTATCGGTCAGCATCGGCATGAAAAAGACCAGGGCAGGCACCATCGTAAAGGCTTCTTCATAGTGTGCCAGAATAGAGCCGTTCAGCGCTGCCGAAATCATTAAAATCAGCAGCCAGGGGATCCTGCTCTTTGCGTGCTGAAAAACGGAGGTGCGAAGATAGGGACGCTCGGACGGCACCATCGCCGCCATTTTCTCAAAGTCTTCCGTGGTTTCTTCCTGCAGGACGTCTACCGCATCGTCGACGGTGACAATGCCGACCAGGCGGTTTTCGTTATCCACTACGGGAAGGGCCAGAAAGTTATACATATGAATGGCGGCGGCAACATCTTCCTGATCGTCGAGGGTATGAACCTTTATAACATCGGTTTCCATCAGATCGCCGACAATTTCCTCATCCGATGCCAGCAGCAGCGTTTTAACCGAAATCACGCCTTCCAGAATTCTTTCGGCATCAATCACGTAACAGGTATAAATGGTCTCCCGGTCTTCACCCCTGCGGCGCAGATAATCGATGGCTTCCCGGACCGTCATGGTCTTTTTCAAATTGGTGAATTCGGAGGTCATGATCGAGCCGGCAGAGTCTTCGGGATATTGTAAAAAATGATTGAGAGTAGAACGTTTTTCACTGTCGGTCAGCGCCAAGACCCTTTTGACAACGGACGCCGGCATTTCTTCTAAGAAATCCACGGCATCGTCTACAAAGAGCTTTTCTAAAACCTCAGCGACCTCACGGTCGGAAAAAGCAGCGGCGAGATTTTGCTGGGCATCGAATTCAAGATGCGCGAAGACTTCGGCACCGAGCTCTTTCGGGAGCAGACGGAAGACCACCGCCGACTCATCTTCGGGCAGTTCTTCAATAAAATCCGCCAGATCAGCGGCATTATCATCGGAAAGCTCCCGGCGCAGCCGGACAAAATCCCGTGCTTCGAGAAGTTCAAGCAAAAATTTCTGATACTCATCCCGTGTTAAAAATTCTTTATCCATAGCGACCTCAGACACGGCTTGGGGCCGTGCTTTTGCAGTATTTTTGCTTTCTCAGAAAAACTCCGGGAAAGTCCTGAGGCATCTTTTAAAACAGATTAATAAAGCTGCCGGTCCGCCCCGTCAGTCTTTCTGAAAAATCAAATCAACCCTAATTGAAACAGATATACTCGTTTTAGTAAAGCAAATCATCTTATGTATTTAATGAGGCGTTAAGGATTAGGAGTAAGCTTGAAGGGATGACAGCTTCATTTGATCCCGCAAGCTGAAAGAAGCCGGCGTCAAGGCCGGCCTGCTGATTTCCTGTTTTAAAGATAAAATGCCGATCTAATCTGTTTTGGCATAGGCTTCATAAATCACATCAACATAATCATGTTCGGGAATCTTCTTTTGTTTGATGAGTTCCTGAACATAGCTTCTCGGATCGGCACCGCTGCCCTGACTGAAAAAGGTAACCCAGTCGACAAAAACAGGCTTGCCCTTTTTCATAAAGACCATCAGGAGACCGAGCTCCAGGCGCTCGTCCGTGGGATTGGCTACCGTCAGCTCGAGCCCTTCCGGCGTCTGCTGATAATCAAATTCAATGACGTCCATGCGCTCGGCATAGCCTCCTTCCTCTGCTTTCAGGGAAACGATATGAAATTTATGCTCTTTGGTCTTTTCAAAATTAAAACTTATCGCGGTAAAGCCCCGGTGCCCCGGATTCAGAGCATAGGCTTTGCCCTGAAAAACCCTTTCAAACGCTTTGCCTTCTTCTGAAATAAAATCCATCTCGGCCCGGATCTGCAGCGCCTGATCGCTGTTATTGGTGAAGATAATATAAAGCCAATCCTCAGACCCTTCACTCGTACGTTTCATGATAAAGTCAAGATCGATCTGATCGCAGCAGCAGCCTTCTTTTACATAATCGGCATCGTAATAAGAAAGGTCCTGTGCGAAATTTTTATTAAAGACTTTTTTATCACTTTCAATATCATAGAGCCTGTCGGGACGGTGTTCATTTGTATTTTTTAAGCTAAGCTCTTCTTCTTTTCTTCTGCTCTTCTTATCCTCTTTATTGGACTTCTTTTCATTTTCTGCTTCTGCTAAATGGCGCCGCGGACGGCGCTCACCCGCTTTCCATTGACTTCCGCCTGTATCGCAGCCCGCTGCAGAAAAGAGCAGCACAAATGCAAGCAAAACACTCAGCTTCTTCTTATCCTTCATCATCTTCCCCTCCTTAATAATGCAGGACAGCTGTCTTTGCACACTATGAATTTTTTCGAAATACTGTGCGGCGTCCCCTCAACTGCCGCAGATAAAATAGATATTGTCAATAAAATTATAACGGATTTTCACGCTATAATACACGGTATAAAGGAGGCTTTATGTTTACGACATTAAACGCTCAGAAAGTACCCGCTATCGGCATGGGCACCTGGATGCTGGGCAATGATCCGGCCCGGAAACACGATGAATTAAACGCTTTGCGAAGCGGCCTTGAGGCCGGCCTGCGCTTAATTGATACGGCGGAAATGTACGGTGAAGGAAGATCCGAACGGCTCACGGGAGAACTTATTTCCCATTATGAGCGCGAAGACTTATACCTTGTCTCAAAAGTACTTCCGTATCATGCCGGAAAAGAAACGATTTTTAAGGCCTGCGATGCCTCTTTAAAACGGCTGCAGAGCGATTACCTGGATCTTTACCTTCTTCATTGGCCGGGACCCGTGCCCATGGAAGAAACTATTTTTTGCATGGAAGAGCTGAAAAGCCGGGGACGGATACGCGACTGGGGCGTATCCAACTTTGATGCAGACGATATGAAGGCGCTTTTTGCACTTGACGGCGGCCGGCTCTGCAAGACGAATCAGGTTCTTTATAATATCGCCGACCGCGGCATTGAGTACGATCTGCTGCCTCTGATGCAGGCCGAAAAGATGCCTTTGATGGCGTACTCGCCGCTGGCCCAAGCCGGCGTGCTCAATCGCAGCATTTACGAGAGCCCGGTCCTGAAAAAGATCTGCCGGAAACATGCGATTACAAGAGAAGAGCTCATGCTGGCCTTCTTGCTGAGCCGGGACGGGGTTCTCCCTATTCCCCGCAGTGCTTCTGTACAGCATACCCTGGAGAATGCGGCGGCTTTAGAGATCCGTCTCGACGCGGAAGATTTAGATGCAATCGACCGGGTCTTCCCGCCGCCTCAGGAAAAGACGCCTCTTCGGGTGGTCTGAACGCAAGGGAGAGAGAAGCTGCCTGAAGCCGCAAAAAACCGCCGCCCTGTCTTCTTCAAAACGTCAGGGTCCGGCGGTTTTTTCTTATCCGCTCAGCGCGGAATAAAAGGCCTCAGTAAATGGTTCGGATCTCCTCTTCGGGGATGCCGCAGCTTTCGCAAAATGCCGCGAGATCTTCCTTGTCCCGGATAAGCATCATCCCGCGGTACTCGCCTGTCTTTTTGTTTTTCAGGCCGCCTTCTTTTTCACCGGTACAAATCGATGCTTTGATGACCGGTTCTTCTCTTTCGGGATCATAATTAATGCTTTTCTTCTCCGGACTGTCGGATAGTTTTTCTTTCAGGCGATCGAATAAAGCACTCATCTTCTTTGCTCCTTTATAAAACGGGGCCGGCGGACAGTACTGTTCTTTTAGTCTTCGTGTTCGTCACATGACCCCTGATGCATATGCCGGTGACAGACGGAACCGGAAGACTCCAGCGTGCCTTCAAGATAGGCTTTCGCCGCTTCTTCGGGACTGCCTGAGGCGCCGGTAATCACTTCGATATTTTTCTGATCAAAAAGATCAATCGCCGACTTCCCCATGCCTCCGGAAATAATGGTATTGACCTTCTGTGCATCCAGGAAATCCGGCAAGAAGCCCTTGCGGTGGCCGGGATTCTTCACTGTTTCTTCGGCCGTGATCTTGCCGTTTTCACTTGTAAAAATAATAAACTCAGGGCAATGTCCGAAATGTCCGGCTACCTTGCCCTTTTCACTTGCTACTGCGATTTTCAACATATTCTGCTCCTTGAACGTGAATTCTTCAGATTTTATTTACGTCTTGAATCTATTATATACCCTGTATATACCCTGCATAGACGCTCAGGCTGCGGGACGGCTTTTCCTCATAAGCGGATACACATTCCTGTCGACAAGGCCTGAAGCCTTTCGCCGCTTATCTTTTTAATCCTCTGAAAGGCCTTTTCCCCCGTGCAGTGTCCGGTATACGCGATGATATTGTGCTCGTTTAAATACGCGCCGATTTTGTCTTGCGTTTCGAGCCGGTCCGCCCGGCCGGAACGGCTGGAAAGATGAAAGCCGCCGATCACAACGTCCGGCGCACGTCCTGCTAATCTGCGGGCCGCCTCCGTAATATTGATGAGGCCCCGGTGCGCGCAGCCGACAAAGAGTATCAGGCGGCCGTCTTCTTCGAGCAGCAGACTTTGTTCATGACGAAAAGCATCCGGCCTGTAATGCCCTTCCTTTTTCACCGTTAAGCCTTCATTGGAAAGGGGCAGCGCCGTCCGTTCTTCGGGTTCCGAAAAGGAAATAATCTGCTCATTAATCCGGCAGCAGCTTTCCGTAAAATGCATGCGGGGATTGTCTTTCAAAAGAGGATCCAAAGATATATCCCGGACCTTGCCGCCGCGCTCCGAAAAATGAGGCTCAAAAGCCTCTTCCCGGATATAGACAGGCGCTTCTTTATTTAATTCCAGAAAGCGCTTCAGCCCTCCGCCGTGATCCTGATGGCCGTGGGATATAAAGGCGAAATCCGCCGCCGAAAGGTCTTTTTGCATGCTTTCGGCATTGCGGGCAAAGACCGGACCCGGGCCTGTATCAAAAAGAAAATTTCCGGCGGCACTTTCCGCAAAAATACTCAGCCCGTGCGCGGCTTCATAAGCCTCGGACAGGGCTGTATTTTCCAGAAGAACAGACAAACGCATGTGTCCTCCTTCCCTCAGAGGAAATACTGAAACGGCCTCAGCACCATATAAACCAGCAGATAAAATACTCTCTTTACGGGCGGCACACGGGCGGCCTGATCTTTTTCGGCCGGATCGTAGCGATTGTCTTCGTTGACTTTCAGGCTTTTCTCGACAAGATCTTCATACTTTTCGGAAAAGCTTTCCGTAAACGCCTTGCTGTCGATGACGAGCATGGTTTCGGTATCCAGGTAGGTGCTGCGGGAATCCAGATTAAAACTGCCTATAATCGCAATGTGATCATCAATAATGATGGATTTGCCGTGAATCGAATCACTGTCCTGATATTCATAAATATTAATACCGGTCTCCAGGAATTTATCCCGCTGGAAGTAATAGTTGGAGTACGCGGGCGGATTCTTCGCCGAAGCGAAGGAATTGGTCATGTAATACACCGGCACCGTATTCGCGGTTTCTTTCAGAAAGTTAAGAAGCGCCGGAGCAGCCGTTGCATAGGGCGTCTGAATCAAAACACTCCGCTTGGCCTCTCGGCTTAATTCTTCGAGATCATTGGCAATCCAGGGTTCTTTTCTGCCCTCATTCAAGGGATTATGCAAGAGCATAACGCGCTCGGGACGGATCATGTCTTTACAGAACGCTTCAAGCTCCTTCTCGTAAAACTCCGGATAGCGGCCGGCAAAACGTTCGGCGCTGCGGCGAAAGCGCTCCGCCTGACTTTCTTTGGCGAGCCCGGGTTTGATCCGTTTAAGCTGTGTTGCCTCCCACAGAAGCTCGTTGTAGGCGCCGGCGGCATCGACAATACTGTCTCCTTCCGGCGCGTCCGGATCATCTTTTACGGCGAAGACATCCCAGTCATATTTGGTAGACGTCAGAGGGCCGTTAAGCGCAAAATAATACGGTTCGATATTGCGCCCGCCCAAAAGCAGGTATTTATTGTCCGCAATGATGAATTTATCATGCAGGGATTCATTAAGGGTCCAAGGCTTCAAGAGATTTACGGGATTATAAACAGCCATTTCTATTCCGGGATAGGCCGCCAGAATGCGCTGACTCGACCGGCTCAGCGAGCCCATCTTTGCATCCACTAAAAGACGAACTTTTACCCCCCGGTCCGCAGCATCCAGCAGTTCCGAAAGAAAGGCATCCCCGCAGTCTGTATTGCTGACGGCAAAATAGGCGATATCCAAAGACGATTCCGCTTCCCGGAGCATGGCAATGCGCAGTGCATACGCTTCTCTCGGGTCTGCAATGATTTTCAGAAGATCCGGGATGGCACGGTCTTCATAGTGACGCCATTTTCGGTTTAAGACCGTGGTTTCGGCCGGTCTCGGCAAAGGCGAAGATTTATAAATATGCGGCAAAAATGCTCCGGCTGTTATATAGACAACAAGCGCAGCCAGGACAATTTTAATAATCTTCGCTTTCATGATTTCAGTAAGCATTTTTTTCATACAACTCGCCGTATATACTGTCTTTATTTTACGCAAAATACTGTCTTCATTTTACGCAAAAGACAGAAGATCCTCTGATTTCCCCTCATAATTTACAAAAGATCTTTAACCTTTATATGATTGAATTATTACATAAAGGAAAATAGTATCCGGAACAACATGCTCCGCATTATTATAGCGCTTAAAATTTTCTTAAAACACAGGATCTGCGAAATTTATCTGTCTGAAATCAGATGATTTTATTTCGTCCCGGCCCGGCTTTCCGCCCGTAAAAAACGGCTCCGTCGTCCTGCGGCAACGGAGCCTTTTATTTCGTCTTTCAGAGCCGTCCGGAGACGCTCTTTCGTTTCAAATTAAGCCAATAAGGATTCTGCGGTTTTACGGCATTCTTTGATGGATTCTTCATCCGGCACCCAGGCAATTCTTACATTGCCGTCCGTGACCTCAAAGCCTGCCTCTTCAAGGCGTTCGGCCAAAAGCTTCACCGACTCGCCGGACCAGCCGTAGGAACCGAAGGCTGCAGCTTTCTTATTTTTAAACTTCAGCTGACGCATAAAATGGATAGCCGCCTGCACATTCGGCAGAATATCATTCATGCTGGTCGGCGAACCGACGGCAATGGCCTTGGATTTAAAGACTTCGGTCATCACATCATTTTTGTCGGATTTCGCCAGGTTATACACCTTCACGCGTACTTCAGGATCGATTTCATTAATATAGTGCGCAATGGCATTGGCCATCTTGCCCGTCGATTCCCACATCGTGTCATAAAGGATGGTGATCTGGTTTTCCTGATAAGCGTCGGCCCACTGCGCATATTTTTCGACGATCTGCATCGGATTGTCCCGCCAGATAACGCCGTGCGAAGGCGCGATCATGTCGATCGGCAAGTCCAGACCGGCAATCTCTTCAAGTTTTTTGCTGACGAAAATCGAAAACGGATTCAGAATATTCGCGTAATACTTCATGGCTTCCCGGTACAAAAGCTCCTGATCCGCCTTGTCGTTGAAGAGCTCTTCACAGGCAAAATGCTGACCGAAGGCGTCCATTGAAAAGAGAATATTATCGCCCGTCATATACGTCGCCATGGAATCGGGCCAGTGCAGCATGCGCATCTCAACAAAGATCAATTGCTTGCCGTTTCCGATATCAAGGGTGTCGCCGGTTTTTACGCTGTGAAGATCCCAGTTCTCCGCTTCTTTGTATTGGCCGCGCAGGCTTCTGACACAATTTTGCGAGCAGTAAATCGGCGTATCGGGAATTTCTTTCATTAAAGAAACCAAAGCCCCCGAATGGTCGACTTCCCCGTGATTCATAATAATGTAATCAATGGACGACAGATCAATTTCCTCTTTCAGATTTTCAACGAAATCATAAGCATGAGGTTTCCAGACCGTATCGACCAGGACGACCTTTTCTTCTTCGATCAGGTACGCGTTCTGGCTCGATCCGTTATTCACACTGTACTCATCTCCGTGAAACTGCTTCAGTTCCCAGTCCATAAAGCCGACCCAGCTGACCTTATTTTTTACCTGTTTTCTCATAAACTCTCCTTCATCCCCTGTGAGGACAGCCCGTGTTCCGCGGGGCGCTCCTCCTGAAAATACTCTGTGTTCTCTTTCAGTTTAGCTGTAAAAAAGCCCTCGTTCATTGTCCTTGAACAAGTTCGGGGCTTCAGTTGACCTGAACATCCGGATTATCTTCGCCGAATTTTTCACGCAGCGTCTTGAGAATTTCAGCATGCGATTTGCCGCGCTTTTCTCCCGTCTTGATCACCTTGTAGGCTTGGAATAAGGAGGACGGTCCGATTTCGGAGCTGAAATGGCCGATGCCCTGATTCCAGACTAAAAGTTCAAAGACGTCATCGAGTTCGGCAGAACTGACGCCGTGGGCATAGGCCTTGATCAGTTCGCGGGTGGCCTGGCGCAGGCGGCCGGCGCCGACGGCATTTGTCAGGGAAAGCAGAAGCCTGAACTCATACGGCAGGCTGCGCTTATCGCTCTGCCAGGTGAGGTTCCAGAAATCAGCGGCGATGCTGCCGAGCTCCTGATCGATCATCGGATAATTGAGCAAAGCGATCGGCCGGAAGGGGGTGTTGCTTTGGGCTTCCATTTTTTCGCTGCGGTAAAACCAGACATGGTATTCATTTTCACCGCGCTGCTCGGTGTGGTATTCAAAACCGAGTTCGCCGAGTGCATCGTAAAGCGGGTAGGGTTCAAAGGTCTGAATAATTTCCAGCCCTTCCCCGGCTTCGAGGCTTGCGGCCTTTTTTCGCAGCCCGGGGAAAAAGTTGCCGTGGAGCTTGCGCACATCGACGGTCATGAAAGATTCTTTTTTATCCTGCCAGTCCTTATAAGCCATAGGATTACCTCCATAAAATTTTTATCTTTTGGATGCTTCTTGCTTTTTATTATAAATTTTACGAAGAATTTCAAAGGCCTATATGTTTCAGAATCCGCGGAGGATCCCTTTTTTTCGGAAAAACTTTGATTCAGATCACAGAAAGAAAGCGCTCAGGCGCCGCCTCTTAGGATTTTTTCGGCATAGCGCACGGTATCCGTGGCATCTGCGGCATAAAAGTCGGCCCCGATGCGTTCGGCATAGCGCTGCGTAATGACCGCACCGCCCACGACCACTTTGCAGTCTTCCTGTCGTTCTCTTAAAAGACGAATGGTTTTCTCCATAAAGGGCGCCGTTGTCGTCATCAGCGCCGAAAGGCCTAAAAGCTTGGCATCGTGGGCTCTTACGGCGTCGGCAATGGTCTCCGGCGCAACGTCTTTTCCGAGATCCACCACATGAAAGCGATGACTCTCCAAGAGCACTTTCACGATATTTTTGCCGATATCGTGGATATCGCCTTTCACGGTTGCAATAACGACCGTCTCTCCCGAAGGTCCGGATGCCGGTTCCTCGCTTTTTATATGCGTTTTCAGGACATCAAAAGCGGCTTTTGAGGCTTCTGCACTCATGAGGAGCTGCGGGAGAAAAGCCCTGCCTTCTTCGAAGGCGATGCCGATGCGGTCTAAGGCAGGGATCAGTTCCTGATTGATGATCGCACGGACCTCCCTCCCCGCTTCAATTTCTTTTTCGGCGGCAAGAGGCGCTTCTTCTTTCAGGCCTTTTAAAATGCATTGTTCAAGGCTCAGCTTTTCCGCCGCCTTATCTTGCTTTTTCAGCGTAGTCCGGCGCTCTTCGCAGGCCGCAATATAGGCTGCACTTTTCGGATCAAGTCCCCTGAGCGCATTATAGGCACGATAGGCCTGCGCCATCAGGCGGCTGCCCGGATTAATAATCGCTGCATCCAGGCCCGCTTCCAGGGCCATCAGGAAAAAGACGGCATTCAGCGCTTCTCTTTGCGGCAGTCCGAAGGAGACATTGGAGACGCCGAGAATCGTTTTAAGCCCGAGCTTTTCTTTTACCAGTTTCAAAGCCTCCAGCGTTACGGCAGGATGCTCTTCACCTGCGGAAACCGGCATCGTCAAAGTGTCAACGATGAGTTCTCTTTTCGGGATACCGAAGGCTTCGGCTTCGGCCGCGATTTTTTCCGCAATGGCCAGTCTGCCGCGGGCGCTCTCCGGAATGCCGTCGTCATCAAGCGTGAGGCAGATCAAGGCGCCGCCGTACTTTTTAACTAAGGGCAAAACCGCATCCAGGCTCTCGCGGGTACCGTTTACGGAATTGATTAAGGCTTTTCCGTTATAGCGGCGCAAGGCTTTTTCCAAGGCCTCCGGATTCGCACTGTCGAGCTGCAGAGGCAGGGTACAAACGGACTGAACCGCTTCGCTGACGGCGCTCAGGGCTTGTGTTTCATCAATATCCGGCAGGCCGACATTGATGTCGATGATATCCGCACCGGCTTCTTCCTGCGCCAGGGCTTCCTGCAGAATAAAGGCCGTATCTTTTTGCCGCAGGGCTGCTTTTAATTTCTTTTTTCCCGTGGGGTTGATCCTTTCGCCGATGATCAGAGCGCGTTCGCCGAAGACAAGACTTTTGCAGTACGAAGTCACGACGAGCTGCTCATTCCGGGGCCGCGGCCGGAGCGGGATATTCTCACAGGCCTTGATCATGCGCCTGATATGCTCGGGCGTGGTGCCGCAGCAGCCGCCGAGTGTCCTTACATCCGGCGCCATCGCCTGCATTTTTGCGGCAAAATCTTCCGGCGTCAGATCATAATAAGTCTCTTCATCACGCGTTTTCGGCAGGCCGGCATTCGGGCTGCAGATAAGCGGCAGATCCGTATACGCTTTCATTTGATCGATGATGTCCTTGGCTATGCCGGGACCGAAGCCGCAGTTTATGCCGAGCGCCGAGACGCCTAAACTCTCCATGACTGCGGCGGCAGCGGCCGGATCTGCTCCGGTAAACAATTTGCCGTCTTCATTAAAGGCCAAGGTTACAAAAAGCGGAAGCGCCGAGACTTCTTTGGCCGCAATGACGGCCGCTTTGCACTCGTAAAGATCGCTCATGGTTTCAATTAAGATAAGGTCGGCGCCGGCCTCATCGGCCGTCCGGATGGTCTTTTTAAAGCCTTTTACTGCGTCTTCAAAGTCCAAGTCGCCGTAGGGCTTGAGCAGTTTGCCGCTCGGGCCGATATCGGCCGCGACAAAGGCTTCTTTTCCGGAACGGGCGACCGCTTTCCTTGCGATCGTGACGGCGCTGCGGATAATTTTCTCACAATCCGCATCATAGGCTTTGAGCTTTTCTTCCGAAGCACTGAACATATTGGCCGTCACAATGCTGCTGCCGGCTTCGAGGTAGGCCAGGTGCAGCTTTAAGAGCGTATCAGGCTGCGTCAGATTCCAAAGATCCGGCGGCAGACCCGGAGGCAGGCCTTCTTCCTGCAGCACCGTACCGGTCGCCCCGTCAAAAAACAATCTTCTGCTTTGTAAAGCTTCTTCTATCGTCATGTCCGCTCCCTTTTGCGGCTGAATACTCCGCTTTGCTATGTCTGATTTCTGTCTTCCTCAGTCTCTGCGGCAGAGATCGGAAGAGCACACGTCTGAACTCCAGTCACAACGCTTAATCTCG
>CALLQJ010000326.1 GCA_938014865.1 uncultured Fastidiosipila sp. | reverse complement strand
GAAGAGATAAAAGCCCCGAAAGGCTATGTCCGGGATAAGGAAAGCATTCGTTATTTTATCCCCGATGCGGCCGGGAAGCGTCTGGAGATCAAGGAAGTCTTTAAAAACGATTACCAGAATTTCAGGCTGAAGATTGAAAAAACAAACCCGGAAGGGGAGCCGCTTGAGGGGGCGGAATTTACCTTGGAGGATCCGCGCGGGAATATCTTGGAAAAAGTGATCACGGAAGAAGACGGCCGGGCTTCTTTTTCCGAGCATCCCCTGCTTTATCCGGACGAAGCCTACCATCTCTATGAGAGCCGGGCTCCCTTCGGCTATTACATCAGCGAAGCGGCGGAACGATACTTTGTGCCGGAAGCGGATCAAAGCGAGCGTACGATAGAGTATCAATTCAGCGCCGAAAACCAGCGGCAAGGCTTTCAGGTGACGGTGCAGAAGCGGGATGAAAGAAGCGGCAATCCCTTGAGCGGCGCGGTCTTCCTGCTCAAGGATCCGGAAGGCGGGATTCTTGAAGAACTTTGCACCGGCCCGGAGGGGACGGTCACCTCGGCCCGCCATCCTCTGTATTATCCCGGAGGCCTTTACAGTCTTGAAGAAATCCAGGCGCCCCCGGGCTATGCACTTCCCGAAAATCCGCTCGAGACCTTCAAAGTTGAGCCGGAAGGCAATGAAATCAGCTTGAAATTTGACTTTAATTTTACAAACAAAGCGCTCAAAGCACCGGTCAGCCTGCAGAAGTATGAGCTTGAAGACGGTCCTGCTTCAGCCCCCGGACTTTCTTTAGCGGATGCACGCTATCTCATCATTGCCCGGGCGCTTTTTAATCCGGAAAATGCGGACTATCAGGAAGGGGACGTGGTCTGTGAACTCCGGACAGATGCCCAGGGCCGGGCTGTCTCCGAGCCCTTGCATTTAGGCAGCTATGATTTAGTGGAGGCGGAAGCGCCGGAAGGTTATTTAATCAACGAGACGGCCGTGCGTTTTTCGCTGCAGCAGGACGGGGAAAAGGTCATCGTTTCTCAGGAC
>CALLQJ010000325.1 GCA_938014865.1 uncultured Fastidiosipila sp. | reverse complement strand
GACGCGGCCGCCTTGCTGCAGAAGAAAACCGTCGCGGTTTTGGGCCTGGGCGGGGTCGGCTCTTTTGCCGCCGAAGCACTGGCCCGTTCCGGGATCGGTCATCTGATTTTAATTGACGGGGACCGGATTCAGCCGTCTAATCTCAACCGGCAGCTTTTTGCCCTGCATTCCGTGCTCGGAAAAGAGAAGGTCTTTGCGGCGGCAAAGCGGCTCAGGGATATCAATCCGGAACTTAAGATTACGGCGTATCCCGAATTTTACCGGCCCGAAAATGCCTTGGGCTTCGGCCTGGATCAGGCCGATTATATCGTGGATGCTGCGGATATGGTCAGCGCCAAAATTGATCTGGCCGTCCGGGCCCGCGAAAAAGGCATTCCGCTGATCTCCGCGATGGGCGCCGGAAATAAGCTGAATCCGGAAAAACTGCGCCTGGCGGATCTCTCCGAAACAAAAATCTGTCCCTTGGCCCGGGTCATGCGAAAAGAACTTCGCAAACGCGGCATTCGTCACTTAAAAGTCGTTTACTCTGAAGAAACGGCCCGGAAAGTGCAGGCCGGAAAAAATGATGCCGGCAGCGGAGCGAACGAGGGTCGTAGAAAAGCGGCCATCGGCAGCATGATTTTTGTGCCCGGGGCAGCGGGACTGCGTCTGGCAGGCGCCGTTATTGAAGACTTGATCCGTGAAGCAGATAAAAGCGGGGAAGAGCAGCCCGGCCGCGGCGCCTGAAAGCACCGGGCTTTTGCCGGTCTTGAGAAATACTTTATTCAAAAAGCGGACGCTTTTAAGAAATATCGGAAATTTTCTTGCCAAAGCCCGGCTTTTACGCTAGTATAGTTAAGCCTTTTAAATGCAGGTGTAGTTCAGTGGCAGAACATCAGCCTTCCAAGCTGACTGCGAGGGTTCGATCCCCTTCACCTGCTCCACAAGGGTCCATAGCTCAGCCCGGATAGAGCAACAGCCTTCTAAGCGGTGGGTCACAGGTTCGAATCCTGTTGGACTCGCCAGGTATGCATGCCGCAATAGTGA
>CALLQJ010000324.1 GCA_938014865.1 uncultured Fastidiosipila sp. | reverse complement strand
GTCCTCGCCAAGCTGAGGGCATAGGCGGCCCTCAGCGGCTGTGGAATCACTCACTTTTATAGTTGTTCTCATGAGTCTGTGATTATGAGTAAAGAAAGGAAAGGTAAATATAACTTGAATTCGCGCTTCGTTTGTCAGAGGTAAGTTGTGTTTGCTGTTTGCTTGTCCTCGTCAGAACGTGCAAGATGACGGCGTGTGGAGGCCGCCATTTTACGTTCTTTCTGCGGAATCGCTCGCACGCAAACACAGAGTTAAATACCTGGTCCCTAACGGGTGAAGCGAGCAGAGGTATAGGAACAGAATTTTACTAAAGGAATTGGATGGCGATGACATGTGTTGCTCATCACCATAATTATTTTCTGCGGAATCAATTGAGAACAACTATAACGTTCGTTTGTCCTCGCCAAGCTGAGGGCATAGGCGGCCCTCAGCGGCTGTGGAATCACTCATGATATAGATGACCCCGTATATCGTTCGTTTGTCCTCGAAAATAATTGGATGACGATGACATGCGCAACTCATCGTCATAATTATTTTCTGCGGAATCACTCACGATATAGGGGTCATCATTAAGCTGTTGTTATTAGATATGGGAGGAGTAATTATTAATTATTTTTTGTATAGCGAATGCATGCTTGATTGATCTTGGTCATATCGTTTCCTATGCAGATTTCCCGGGAGGAAAAACCTATGAGATATTTGAGACAAAGTAAATCCCGGATTATTTGTCTGTGACCCTGCTCGAAGCGGATGAGGTCAAGCTGAGACTTTATGTAAAGAAAAAGAAAAAATAAAAAGCCGGTTTTTGTTGAGAACCGGCTTTTTAGGCCTGCATAACAGACACAATTTAAAATCCTCTAAAAGCTTAGCACTAAATTTTAGAAATAAAAGCAAGTTTTCTTTGCTGAAGCCATTTCCCATAGATAGCATAATGAGAAAGCTTGTTTCTTTTGTTTTTTCGGCGTTTTTTAAAGCTTAGCGTAAAAGCCTCTTTAGGCCGAAAATCTTTTGCACTGACTTTTGCACTTAACATTTTTGTCGTGTGTCTACTTCTTGTCCGAGGAGATCGCTTTGAGCTGTTTTCGTTCGTTGAAGAAGCAACGGTAGGAGAGGAAGGAGGCCATGAAGGAGGCGATGGAGGTTGTGGCCATCAGCATGAAGGTCACCATGATCTGAAATTTGATGGCTTCCAGGGGCGGGGTGCCGGCTAAAATCAGGCCGGTCATCATGCCGGGCAGGGAGACGATGCCGACGGTTTTGGCGGAGTCGATGGTCGGCTGCATGCCGGTGCGGATTGCGTCGCGGATGATGCTGAGGGAGGCCGGCCGGATTTCGGCGCCTAAGGAGAGCTTGGCTTCGACTTCTTCGCGTTTTTCTTTGAACTCTGCGCGCATCTGCCGGTAGGAAAGGCCCAGGGCGACCATGGCGTTTCCGACGATCATGCCGCCGACGGGAATGATTTCCTGTGCCCGGTAATGCAGGGCGCCGGACAGTACGAGGACGGTCAGGGTAACGGCTGCTGCGCAGAAGATGGAAAGATAGGAGATCGGCAGGACGTGCCGGATGCCTTTGCCGCGTTTGGCAGCGTTCCATGCGCCGTTAAAAATCATCAAAAGAAGAATCAGGCTTGTGAAAATCGGACTGTTAATGCCGAAGATGTATTGCAGGATGAGGCCGACCAGGCTGAGCTGGATGACGGCGCGCAGGGCGCCGATGAGAATTTCTTTTTCCAGCTTGAGTTTTTGCCGGTAAGAAAAGAATAGAGCGATCAGGACCAGGACGGACGAGAGGCCCAGGGATAAAAGATTGATTTGGGTGGCTGCGATCATAAGACTTCCTCCTCGCCGGCAAGGCGGCCGGCTTTCATTTGCAAAATCCGCTCGCCGAGGCGTTCGGCTTGTTCCGGATCGTGTGAAATCCATAAGGCGCTGCAGCCTTTTCGGCAGCGCTCGGCAATAATCGATTCGGTAAGGGCCGTGCTCTCGGGATCTAAGGCTGAGGTGATTTCATCTAAAAGCAAGACCTCGGGATCAAAAAGCAGGCTGCGGATTAAGGCGATGCGCTGCTTTTCGCCCCCGGATAAGGTGCTGACGTTCTGTTCGAGCAGCTCTTCGGCCAGGCCGAATTCCCGGAGGGCATGACGCATCTTTTGGAGATCGGGCTTTTGTTTTCTGATCTGATAGGGAAAGGCGAGATTGTCGATGACGCGTTCGCCGAAGAGATAAGCGTCCTGAAAGCAATAGGTGACTTGTTTCCGCAGTTCGACCGGCTCAAGGCTTTGGTAATTTTGGCCTTTGTAAAACAGTTCGCCTTCGCTCGGGGGCAGGAGGTCGGCGATGAGTTTCAGCACGGTGCTTTTGCCGCTTCCGGACGGCCCCTGCAAAAAGACGAGTTCGCCTTTTCGGAGTTCTAAGGAGACATTGTCGACGATCGTGTCTTTCCCGGCGCGGAAGCTCAGATTTTTGACTTTGATTATGGCCATAAGCGTTCCTCGTTTCTTCTTCTTCTAAAAGACTAGTGCAAAAGACGGGATAAGGAAAATGAAAGGGGGAGACTTGGCGTTTTGCGGAATTTTCGGCGGGATATTTCGGACATCTTCAGCGCTTTGCGCTAAAATAATAGAAAGTATGTCATTTTGCTTAAGAGCAGCATCAGAAGAAAGGGTTCTTTATGATTTTTCGCGTCTTTCCTCTCGTACAGATACGATGTGTTGAAGAAGAAAAGAAACATGTTTTCCCGAAAGTTTTAGCGGCAGCGGCGGCAGGCTTTGCCGGCTGGCAGCTTTGGCGGCACTTTTTTAAAGAAGATACGGAGATCCCCGATATTTCCGATGAGGTGATAGCGGGTGAGGATGTGCGTGCCCGCACGGGTGAAGAGGCGAGCCTTCGCATTCAGGGCCTGCCCGGGAAAACCTACGATATTACGGTCTATAATCCTTCGGAAAAAGAATCGTCCTCCGAAGGACTCAAGGCGCAGGAAGCCGATGCAGAGGGCTTTTGTTCCTGGACCTGGATGGTCGGTACGAATACGGCCGCGGGAGAAGGCAAGATCGTGGTGACCGACGGGGAGGGCAGAGCCTGGGATTTTGGCTATCGGGTGGACGCTTAGCCGGGTCTTGGCGCCTTGCAATGCGTATTCCGAAAAGAAAGCTGCGTTTTTCGACGCAGCTTTTTTGAAGCTTAAAATTCTGTTTTAGGCCGGAACTCTTTCTTCATCCGCCGAAGCCCAGGATCGCCCGGAAGCGGTCCTGGCCTTTTGCTGCCGGACAGCGGATGGCGATTAATTCTTCGCCTTCACGGGGATTGAGATCCTTGATGGCGGGAATTTTTTTGATGGCCTCCGGATCGCCTTTGGGGTTCGGGTAGGGGGCGGCGAGCACTTCGGCGGTTTCGCCTTTGAACATTTCGGCGACGTAATTGATGTCGATGCGCTTGAACTTGCCCCGGGGTTCCAAGAGGTCTGCGGCATCCCGGCAGAGGGCCACATAACGGGTGTTGTTGAGGTGTCCGTTGGAATCGATGTCGCTTTCCCCGACCTTGCGGGAGGTGTCAACGGCATCCGTAAAGTCGGCGAAATGCGGGCGGATGCGCACGGGGGGATGATCCAGCGCCGAGAAATCGACGATGAAGGGATTTTCACCGCCGTCAAAGAGGCTTGCCGGGCGGATCAGGCGGTGTTCGCCGGGGGTGACGACGGTCCAGTAAGAGGTCGCTGCGCCGTAGGCTGTGCCGTCTTCGTCAAAGAGATAGTAATCACGGGTGAAGCCCAGGCGGTCCATGCCGGACTGCCAGGTGTACATTTTGACCGGCGCATAATGGGTCGGACTCTTCTCAAGGCGCAGCGAGACCCGGTTGACGATCCAGGAGAAAACGGGCGGCCTTTCCAGATGGCCGTCAATACCAAATTCAATAACCTGGAAATTGGCGATTTCCTGGAGCAGTGAAAAAACGACATCTGTGTGGATTTCGTGATGCCGATCCGTCTCCGACGTCCTTATATCGAAAAGATGAGCGCATAAAGAGCGTTCTCTTTCTTCGGGCGTGAATTGATTTAAAAAGTCTTTTTCAGCCAAAAAATTCATAAGCACTATCCTTTCCTGCTGCTTTCAGCAAAAAAAGCCCGAAGGCTTTATAGTGAAAGAGCTATGAATTATAATAACAGGAAAATGAGCGTTAGAAAAAGGGGTGCTGATTGTGTGTCCGGAATATGATTATCTGATTGTGGGGGCGGGGCTTTACGGTGCGGTCTGTGCGGATCTGCTGCTTGATGCCGGCAAGCATTGTCTGGTGATCGAAAAGGAAGATCACCCGGGCGGCCATGTCTATACGGAAAAGCGTGAAGGCATTGACGTGCATGTCTACGGTCCGCATATTTTTCATACGGCGGATGAAAATGTCTGGCGCTATGTCAGGAGCAAGGCGTCCTTCAATCGTTTTACCAATTCGCCGATCGCCAACTATAAAGGGGAGATCTATAATCTGCCTTTTAATATGAATACCTTTAATAAGCTCTGGGGCGTGGTGACGCCGGAAGAAGCGATGGCGAAAATCGATGAGCAGCGCCGGGAGATCAGCGAGCGGCCGAAAAATCTCGAAGAGCAGGCCATCCGCCTGGTCGGCCGGGATGTTTACGAGAAGCTGGTCAAAGGCTATACGGAAAAGCAATGGGGCAGGGCCTGTACGGAGCTTCCCGCTTTTATTATCCGCCGTTTGCCGGTGCGATTTACCTACAATAATAATTATTTTAATGATCCTTATCAGGGGATCCCGGTCGAGGGCTACACGGCGCTTATTGAGAAACTTCTGGAAGGCACGGAGCTTAAACTCGGCTGTGACTATCTGGAAGAACGGGCCGAACTGGCGCCTTTGGCGGAGCGGGTGATTTATACCGGCACCATTGATTCTTACTTTGACTATTCGCTCGGCAAACTGGAATACCGTTCCCTGCGCTTTGAACATGAGCTTTTGGATCAGGAAAATTACCAAGGGGTCGCGGTCATGAACTTCACGGACAAAGAAACCCCTTATACACGCATCATTGAGCATAAGCATTTTGTCGGCGGAAAGCAGAAAAAGACCATTATTACCCGTGAATATCCCCAAGAATGGGCGCCGGGGGATGAAGCGTACTACCCGATTAATGACGAGCGCAATCAAGATCTGTATAATCAGTATGCTCGTTTGGCCGCCATGGAAGACCGTGTGGTATTCGGCGGAAGACTGGCTGAGTATAAGTACTACAATATGGACCAAGTGATTGCCGCAGCCATGCGCACGGTTTCCGAAGAGCTCGGCACAAGCATTATGCAGAGGTAAAACGGATGAAATCAAATCAAAATAAAAATAAGACGCCTTCGAATCATAAATCGGAATATGAAGCTTTCCGGCCCGTAGAGACGCCGCCCTCGCCGGCGGAGGCCGAAACGCCGGAAAAGCGTCCGGCGGCTGAACCTGCTGTCTCGGCAGTGCAGCCTTATGCCGATAAGCCGAAAGGCAGAAAAAAACGTACCGGGCTGAAAGTTTTCCTGATTATTTTGGGAATTTTGTTTGTGCTTGTTCTGCTCGGTATTCTTTTTGTCTGGAATAAACTTCGAAAAGTGAATTACCGCCCGGCGGAAGAAAGCTATCAAACGGCGGCGCTCTCTTACGGCACGGATGAAAATCAGGTGCTTCGTCTGGAGGATGAAGAAGAGCCGACGGAAGCGAAGCCGACGAAAGAGCCTGAAAACGGTACAGCGGAGGCCACAGAGCCGGATGTGAGTGATCTGGGTTCGGATGAGGTGGCGGATATCAATAAAAACATCATCGATTCGCAGTTCGGCGAGCTGATGTATGACGAAGACGTCTTCAATATCCTGCTTTTGGGCGTAGATTCCCGCACGGGAGACAATTACACCCGAACCGACTCGATGATCCTCGTCTCGGTCGATCACAAACACGATAAGATTTACATGAATTCTCTGATGCGTGACCTCTATGTGCATTTGCCGGGCTACGGCTTTACGCGCCTCAATGCCGCAAATGTCTTCGGAGGCCCGCAGCTTTTGCTGGATACGGTGGAAGAAAACTTCCGTGTCCGCGTCGACCGCTATGCGCTCGTGAACCTGCACAGCATGGCCCGGATTATCGATATTATGGGCGGGGTGGACGTCACGGTGAAAGATTATGAAGTCAATGCGCTGAATAATCTGATTCGGCATTTTAATTCCATTAATAATGAAGCGCCGAATTCCGGTCTCATTGAGGCGCCCGGCACCTACCACATGAACGGCAAGCAGGCGGTTTCCTATGCCCGCATCCGCTACGCCGGGAATGCGGACTTTGAGCGTACCGAGCGTCAGAGACGGGTTTTGGGCACGATGTTTAAGCAGATGCGCTCGGCCAGCCTGAGCCAGATGAACAGCATGGCCGATGCCGTACTGCCGCAGGTGATGACGAACCTGAGCATGGGAGAGATTGCCGGCCTGATGGCGCAGGCGCCGACGATACTCAAGTATGAGCTGGTCCCGGGACGCGTTCCGATTCCCGGATCGTTCAGCAATGCCTATGTATCGGGAATGGCGGTGCTCGTGCCCGATCTTCCGATGAATATTGATTTCATATCGGAGAATGTTTACGGCGGTACCTATTCGGAGCAGTAAAAAAACATCAGCTGTACAGCATGAGAAAGCTGCCTCTGCCGGCCGAAGCATCCGGAGGGGCAGCTTTTTTCTTCCGGGCGGCGGATGGGGCCTTGAAGGATCTGTTAAACTGTAAATATCGTCTTTTACTGACATAATTTATTGAAGAAGCAATTACGTATAAAAGGAGTGCCATGCGAGTTTCGGGCGAAAAGAAATTGAAAAAAAGCGGAAATCTTTTTCCGAAAAAGCCTTGGCGGCGGGCAGCGGCCGGGGCAGGGCTTTTTTTCATGCTGCTTGCAGCGCTCTTTTTTGCGGGCCTGAAGGGGACTTCGCTTCAGGCGCAGGTGGCGCCGAACCTGAGGGATTTTACGGCGGAAAACTATGTGCAGCATGTTCTGGTTCTGCGAAACGGCAGTGTCAGGCTGCATTTATATACGGATCTTCGCACGCAGCGGGAAGTGCAGAATATTACCCTTATGCTGCCTTATCAGGAGGGCCAGAGCCTGAGTCTGGAGTCGTTTAAAATTGCCGAGGTGGATGAAACGGGCAAAAGTTTTAATGCCGTCGGAGACCGGGTCGGCCGGGATCTTGCGGCGAACAGTTCCATCGGTTCTTACAAGGTCAGTGATGACGGCCGGCAGCTTAAGCTGGACATGAATGCCGCTGTGCCGAAAGACAGTCTGCGCCGTCTGGAGGTCAGCTATACCCTTTATCAGGGGGCGCATCGCTACCCGGATGTCGGGGAAATCAATATGGGCTTTTTGGCCGGAGAGCAAGGCGTAGAAGTTAAGCAAAGCGCGGTGTTCTTTTCTTTTGAAGCGTCGCCTCTGCCGGAGGAGAAGGAAGCCTTCCGGCTCTTTCAGCGTGATTCGCTGAAGCAGGCGGGGGATCTTTACGAAGAGATGAAGCCTTACAGCGCGGCCCGCCTGATCGGGCATCCGGCTGTGGGCATTGTGCGGGATTGGCAGCCTTTGTTTGCGGCCTATGCCGAAGACATTCCGGCGGATACGGAAATTTCATTCCGCCTGATGCTGCCCTCGGGCTGGCTGGCCCGCATGCCTTTCGAATCTTCGGGGGGTGAGCCGGCTTATGAGCGCATTATGCGGGAAGAAGAAAATTTCCGGCAGCAGGAGCTGCGCCGCTATGAATACCGGCTCTGGGCGGAACCCGCTACTTATATTTTGATGGGCCTCTCCGTGGTCTTGTTTTTGATTTTTCACTGGTACAGCCTCTCGGAGCTTTACCGGGTCAGCTGGCACAAAAGCGACCGGCCGCCCGATGAGGCGCCGCCCGGGGTCATGGCCTATATGAAGGAAGGAAAAATCAAGGGCAATCTGATTTTGTCCGTCTTGTATGTTTTAGCATCCAAAGGCTTTATTGAGCTCGGACGAGAAAAGATCTATCGGGTCGATGAAAGGGTGCTGCCGGATGAAGCGCTGCTTTATCCGCATGAGCGGGTGGTGCTCCACTGGTTCTGGGATCTTTGCTTGGGGGAGGATGCCCTGGCCTTTGATGCGCTCGAAAGCCGCGTGTCACAGCGGGCGGAACGCTCAGCGGCTATGTTTTTCCGCCTGCGCAACCTCCTCGACTGCCACTGTGCCGAGCACGGTTATATTCCCGGACCGGGCGAAAAAAAGCCGAAATTAAATCATATCATCACTTCTTTGCTCTATCTTTTCTTTGCCTTTCTTCTGTCCTGGCTCGGCAGCTTCTACCTCCCCTTGCTGCTCCTGCCGCTGGCCGTGGTCTTTTTGATCACCGCCTTTACCTCCTCCAAATACACGCGCAAAGGCTATGTCTTCCTGGTGAAGCTTCGAGCCTACGAGCGCTACCTTTCGGAGATTGATCACACGGATATGGAAGAAGAAGAGGTTTTGGAGGCCCTGGACCGCTGCTTCCCCGATGCGGTGGCCTTAGGCAATCAGCGCAGCTTCCTCTTGAATCTGCGTTATCTGCTGCCGGTTTCCGTCTTGCTGGAATCTTCTTTCCTGCGCCGCTTCGGCTTCAGCCGCCTGCAAAACGTCATGACGGAATATATCAAGCGCCGCGGCGGGCTCAGTGCCGGAGGGATCCACTCGCTTTACAGCTATATTGCCAAGCAGACAGATAAGAAAAGCACGGCCATCCAGACTACGCTGGTGCGCTTGAATCTGCGTCTTTTCAGCCGTGAGAAAGCGCCGGAGGACGCCGGCGGGGAAGCGGGTGAAGACAGTAAATATCAGGAGAAAAAAACGGAAGCATAAGGCGCTTTTCCGCCTTTCGCACTGCTCTTTTTCCGCAGAATAATTCTTCTTTCGGGGCGTCTTGACCCCGGCTGGCGTATGATATAATATACGCTGATTCATGCGAAGCAACACAGATGATCTCTTTGGAGGATATATGAGCAAATACACGAGACTTGCAACAAGCATTACCGCTCGTTATCTGCAGCAGGCGGGGGCCGAAGACGGCTACTACCTGGACGGCAGGATGAACCGGGCGGGAAAATATAAAGATTTAGACATTACCTTGGACCGTTCGGACGAGGGCTTTTATTTAGCGGTTTTTGCGTCCGCCGATACAGGCGATGACGCGGGCCGGGCGGCGCAGCAGAAGAAGCGGAGTATGGACCGCATCTGTGAACTCATTAAGGATGAGAGCCGGGGCAATATTGATGCCGCGATTAATGATATGGCCGAAAATGCCTTGCATGTGGCAGGGCGCCTGAGTCTCGGAGACGAGGGACAGCGGCTGCCTTACTACGCCGGCATTCTGGTTCGTGATTCGGAGATGGCGGCGGTTACCATGGGCGACGGCATTGCTTATCTTTACCGCGATGACACCCTTTACCCGCTGACCCACGACGACTTCAAGCTTGAAGCGGTGGATGCGTCGGGGCAGGCGGTAGAAAATTTTGATATTTTCGGCGCCGGCAAGGCGGGCACCATCCGTTATTCCAATATTTCCCAGCTGCAGATTGACGACTGTGTCATTCTCTTAACCCGTGAGGTGATGGAAGTCATCGGGCAGAAGGGCATGCTCGAACTCTTAGATGAAGTGTATGATCAGCAGGAAGCGGCCGAGCGGGTCGCCGAGATCATGGACGAAGAACGTCCCGGCAAACCCTTCCAGTTCATGATGAGTTTTGTCGAAGATGTCTTTACCCTCTCCCGCCGCGGCCGTGACCGCCGGGATACGACGGTGCATAAAGTGATTTCGGAACCGCTTTCCGAAACGGCCATGACGGACGAGACCACGCGTTTTGATCCGTCGCAGATTAAGCCGAGTCCTTATTCGGCGGCTGCCGCGGGCCTGGTTCCGGAAAAAGAAGCGGAAAAAACAGCTGAAACAAGCGAGAGTAAAAAAGAAGAGCCGGCGGCTTCCGAAAGCCGTCAGACATCTCCTTACAGCCGGCCCGAAGCAGAAAAAACAGCGGAGAAGGCGGAGGACGAAGCGAAAGAAGAGACGCGTTCGAGCGACGAAACAGCCGAACATCCGGCCGCTGCCGCAGCGGTGACGGCTGCCGCCCGCGATACGGAAGAAGCGGCCGAAGCCAAAGCGGCTCCGGAAGAAGACGTCAGAACGCCGGCTCCGGCGGCTGCCCCGCAGAGGGTGGCGGCGGATCATGCGCCCGAAGAAGTCTATGAAGATCATGAAGCGGAGCGCAAGCACGGCGGACGCATACTCTTTACTATCTTGATCCTGATTCTCCTGGCACTGGCCTTTATCGGCATCTGGTATATGCTCAAGCAAAGAGACGATGACAGTGCAACGCAGGGCACAACGCCGCCTGCCGTTGAATCCGATATTACGGAAGAAACGGGCGAAAAGACGGAGCCTTCTGAGGATAAAACGACGGAGTCTGCGGAAGCGACGCAGACGGAAACGTCAAACGAAGCCACGGAAGAGACGACCGCTGAAGAAAGCGAGCCGGCGGAAGAAACAACGACGGCCGATGACACAGGGAACACGGACTTTGCCGGCATGTATCCTGAGACCTACGAGGTGGTTTCCGGCGATACCATGATCGCGATCATCCAAAAGGTCTACAGCAAGTACGATCTGTCGGCCTTGGATATGGATCTGGTCAATGATCTGACCGAGCGTTTCCTGGAAGAAAATCCGGATACCATGACGGGTTCGGTCGAAGACGATTCGGTGGTCATTTACGCGGAAACCACGCTGAATGTTCCGGATCCCGAAGGCCTCCTGGAACCGGCGGAATAAGACGGTTTAAGATCGCGTCATATTAGAAACGATAAGCGGGCGTACTTCAGAAGAAGGCGCCCGTTTTTCAGAATAAGGAGCAGAACATGCAGTATTTTATTGCCGGCATTGAGATGGAGTTTTTTCTGCCGGCCGTACAGTCTTTAAAAGAAAAAAGAGCCCTGCGCCAAAGACTCACGGAGCGGCTGCAGAATCGCTTTTCCCTTTCGATTTTAGAATGCGGCGAGCAGGATAATCTCGCCCGCCTGCAGCTGGCGGCTGCGCTGCTTTGTTCCGGTGAGGGGAAGGCGCGGGATGCCGGCCGGGCCGTCTTAAGAGCGGCCGAAGAAATTGCCGGCGGTGAAGCGGAATTGATTCATTACGCGGTGGATGTGTACTGAGAAGCAAGGCATCAGCCGCGGACTTTGATGACATAGTCATTGCCTTGGCGGAAGACTTCGTCGCCCAGGGCCCTGAGGCCCTCTTCATCGATGGCGCCGAAACGCAGCCTTTCCAATTCGCCGACCACAATGTATTGCACCTTATGCCGGCGGAGGAAGGCGGCCTGTGTTTCCGGCGCGCTGCCTTCGTAAAATTCCGTAATGGCTTCCTGCAGCGGCAGGACCACGTGGGCGTAGGCATTGTCTTCTTCTGCCGAGGTCCGCCAGAGCCACTCATGCGTCTGCCAGCCGAGCACGGTCGGAAGGCCGGTATAGGCAGAAACGGAGCAGTATTCCGTATAGGACAGGCCGAAAGATTCCAGAATAACGGGCTGCCCTTTCACTTCCCGGTTAAAATAGCGGATGATGTCCAGACGATTGTCCAAGGGGTGCGCGTGTCTATGTTCATCTATGTAGTGCTGCCTTCCGAAAAACGCCGTCCCCTCCAGGCCGATGCGGCGTTCAAGACGCAGCGGGCCGTACCAGTTTTTAATTTCTCTTGTATAAGAAAAGGGGATCAGGACCAGGGCAAGGCTTAAAATAAAAGGAATGAGGGCCCCGATTTTAAGGTCGCGCAGACCGCCTTCCTTGGCGGCATGATCCGGCAGCGTGAAGCGCCCTTCCGGATTTTCGGCCTCCGGCGAGGTCTCTG
>CALLQJ010000323.1 GCA_938014865.1 uncultured Fastidiosipila sp. | reverse complement strand
GTGTCATTTTGCTCCGTCTCCCCGTATTTAACGATCACTTTGCCAAGCTCAGCGTCAAAGCACGCCGTGAAGGGCTTTTGCTTGTGCTTTTGCCGAACGGACGCTTTTTCCTTTCCGAGGATGAGGAGGATGCGTTTGCCTTAAAGCTTCTGCGTGAAAAGTTCTCGGCCAAAGGCGGAGGGCCCGCGCAGATGAGCCAGGGCATGATTCCCGATGCGGATCCCGAGGCGGTCGCCGAGGCACTCGGAGCCGATTACTATGTCCTCTGAAAGCGCCTCGGAAGGCTGCAGTCTCTGTCCTAGAAACTGCAAGGTCCGGCGCAGCCGGGGCGAACGCGGTTTCTGCCTTGCCCCGGAGCAATTTGTCGTGGCCAGAGCGGCGCCGCATTATTGGGAAGAACCGATCCTTTCCGGGACACGCGGCTCAGGCACCATCTTTTTCAGCGGCTGCACCATGGCCTGTTCCTTTTGTCAGAACCGGGAAATCTCCCGGCATCTTAAAGGCAGAACCCTTCGGCCTTCACAACTGGCGGATCTCATGCTCCGGCTTGAAGAGGAAGGCTGTCACAATATCAATCTGGTGACGGCCGATCACTTTATTGCCGGACTGCCCGACGCGATCCACAGGGCCCGTTCAGGCGGCCTGCGGATTCCCATCGCGTTCAACACGTCCTCTTACATCAAAGCCGAAAGCCTCAAACGCCTCGAGGGACTGGTGGAAATTTATCTGCCGGATTTGAAATACTTTGACGATCGCTACGCCCGGCGCTTTTCGGCGGCAGAAAATTATTTTGAAACGGCCGCAGCAGCCATCGCCGAAATGTACCGGCAAAGAGGTCCCTTTAAGCTTGATGACAAAGGGCTTTTGCAAAGCGGTTTGATTATAAGACATCTGGCCTTGCCCGGGCTTTTTTACGACAGCAAAAAAATCATTGCCTACGTCCGGGAACATTATAAGGACAAGGTCTTTTTCAGCCTCATGAATCAATATACGCCCATGAACGGCGTGAAAGGGCAGCTCGCCCGCCCCCTCTCCGCTTTTGAATATGAAAAGCTCAAGGCGCTCTGCGGGGATTTTGAATACGGCTTTACCCAATCTGAACGCTCGGACGATGAAAAAAGCTTCATTCCGGCCTTTGACGGGACGGGCCTGGAAGGTATTTAATCGCTTTAAATTCGCATTAAATTCGCAGCAAAAAGCGGCCCCCTCCGTGTTCTGCACGAACGAGGCCGCTTTCTTATGGCTTAAGCTTCAGAAAATTACTTTTCCACCAGCACCTTCTTGAGATGTGCGAAACGCGGCAGGCCGTCTTCCTTCGGATGCTCCGGCTCGCCCTGAATCAGGGGCAGGCAGTAATCGTAGAAGGGCGGCAGAATCTGATTGCCTTCTTCGTTGATCCACTCACGCGGCACCTTCTTCTCGGTGTTGGCGACCTTCTCCAGCGGAATCATAATGTATTCGCATTTATAGTCATCGCCTTCGGCACGCTTGAGACCGACCATGTGGTCCGTCATGCCGTCAATCGCCTTGCGTACGGCCAGTGCACCGGCATTATACGCTTCTTCGATATCCCGCTTCGAAGCCAGATGCGCCGCACAGCGCTGCAGGAGCGAGAATTCGATGGCGCGAATCTTCGTATCGAAACGATCTTTGAGATAATCGGCCAGGACATCCCCCGTACCGCCCATCTGCTTATGGCCGAAAGCATCCACGGAAACTTCCCCCACCAGCTCAGGCAGGAACTTGCCGTCAGTTGTTTTGACGCCCTCGGAAATCGCAATGATAACCTTGCCTTTTTCATCAAAAATCTTCTGCACATCGTCAACCAATTTATCCAGGTCAAGCGGCAGCTCGGGCAGATAAATCAGGTCGGGACCGAAGCCTTTCATATTCGCCAGCGACGTGGCCGCGGTAAGCCAGCCGGCATTTCGGCCCATGACTTCCAGGATGGTGATTTGATTGGTGTTGTAGACGGTAGCGTCCATATAGACTTCCATCGTCGAAGTCGCCAGGTACTTTGCCGCCGAAGCGAAACCCGGGCAGTGATCGGTGCCGTAAAGGTCATTGTCGATCGTTTTGGGAACACCCATCACACGCATTTCCCAGCCGGATTCCTGCATGTATTTTGAAATTTTATTACACGTATCCATGGAATCATTGCCGCCGTTATAGAAGAAATAGCGGATATTGTATTTCTTGAATACTTCCAGAAGACGTTTATAGTCTGTATCGTCATCGGCCGGATCTGCCAGTTTATACCGCACCGATCCCAGGATGGACGACGGAGTATATTTGAGCAGCTCGAGCTCGGCAGGGTCTTCCTGATTGATGTCATAAAACTCCTCATTCAGAATACCCACGATACCGTGTTTGGCACCGTATACTTTCTCGATGACTTCACTGTTGTCAAGCGCCTCTAAAAAGACACCGGCCGCACTCGCATTAATTACCGATGTCGGTCCGCCCGACTGTCCGAAAATCAAATTACCTTTAAGTTGAGCCATAGTTCCTCCTTATTTCTCCGCCTGTCTGACGGAAAGGCTATACTATTAATTATAGCAAAAAGAGCCTGTATAAAAAAGTATGCAGTCTTTGACAAAAGCCCGAATTTCAGGCTTGAAAGAGGATGGGAAGCCGGATCTTCGCCCTAAAAATGCCGTTCTGAAAGCTTGCCCCGATCGTTCCGCCGTAAAGCCTGACAATCCTCTCGGCGATGGCAAGCCCCATGCCGCTGCCTCCGGGATCCTCCGCATTCCGGCTGCGGGCTTTGTCCCCGCGGTAAAAACGCTCAAATATTTTCTGCTCGTCTCCCGGCACAAAGTCTTCGGCCCGGTTGGCCGCTTCAATTACTAAATCCCCTTTATTCTCATATAATGCAAAGCTTGCCTGCGTATTTTCATCGGCATACTTGCTTAAGTTTTCAATTAAAATAAAAAGCAAATCCCCGAAGGCTTTCTCCCCGGCTGAAACCATCAATTCTCCGCTGTAAGCGCGTTCCAGAACAATCCCCCTCTTCTGCAGCAAAGGCGTGAACTGGCTGATGACATCATCCGCCTTTTCCGCCGCCGAAAACACCGTACGTTCTGCCGGACCTTGCTCTTCATATTCCGCGAGCTTCAGGAGATTATTAATCAGGATTTTCATCCGGCCGAGCTGCCGGCGCATACTCTCGGTCCACTCATTTTTCTGCCCGCTTAATTCAAGGACATCGATATCCGCCGATAAAATAGCCAGAGGCGTCTTGAGTTCATGGCCTGCATCATGGATAAACTGCCGCTGTTTTTCCTCATTCTCAACAAAGGGCCGCACCGCCTTCGGCGAGAAAAGCCAGAGCAGCAGCGCACTCAGCGCCGCAAAGCCCAGCAGAATGGCCGCCGTGGACGTAATCAGCAAAACGATGCCCTCATCCGAAGCCGCGACATCCAAAAACACGATCAGGCGCAAACCGCTCATTTTATCTTCACGCATTTTATAGACATAATGTCCGACCCGTCCCTCTTCGCTGCGCTCCAATAAGATGTCTTTGCTCAGCGCCATCGCTTCCTTCGGCGTCAGCGCCGCGATATGTTCGGTATCAACAGCGGCAATTCTGTTATCGGCGGTAATCCGGACGGTAAAATAGCGGGTCGTATACGCCAGTTCCGGATTGCGGTAAAATTCGTCTTCACTCGGCTTATGTTCAATGGGAAATACGCCTTCATAGCGCAGCAGAAAATCGAGCATATTCTCCGCCCGATGCTTCTTCTGCACATAATTGATGCCGTTAATGCTTAAAAACAAGATGAATTCCAAGGCCAGGATAACGGCCATGGCCACCAGGGTAAAACGCCGGCGAAGTCTTTTGAGCATAAGACCTCCCTCCTTCACGTCCCGTCCTCCGGGCGGCGCAGAGAATAGCCCAGCCCTCTTTGATTGCGGATCTCAAAAGGTGCGCCGAGCGCCTCGAGCTTGCGGCGCAGAGAAGAAATATTTGTCCACAAAAGATTGCCGGAAACTTCCCGTTCCTCTCCCCAGACGCGGTCCAGCAAATGCTCCTTGGAAAAGACCCGCTCGGGATAGCGGATAAAAAGCTCCATTAATAAAAACTCTTTATTAGTAAGTTCCTCATACCCGTCTTCATAAAGCAAAGCCCCGCGCTCCCGGTCAAGAAGCAGGCCGGCATAGCTTTCGTTTTCCGGCTGAAAGACGCGCGGTCTTCGCAGCAAAGCCTCCAAACGGGC
>CALLQJ010000322.1 GCA_938014865.1 uncultured Fastidiosipila sp. | reverse complement strand
AGCGTTGTGACTGGAGTTCAGACGTGTGCTCTTCCGATCTGCTCGGCGCTTTTTTTGCCTAAGCCTTTTACCTTGGTTAAGGCCTTGGTGTCTTTCTTTAAGACATGCAAGGCAAATTCCGCCGGCTCGAAGTCTTCCAGAACACTCATGGCCACTTTCGGACCGATGCCGCTGACGGAAATCAGCATGCGGAACAATTTGCGGCTTTCTTTATCCGGGAAAGCATAAAGCTTCTGGCTGTCCTGCGTAATATGGAAATGCGTATAGACCGTAAGCTCCGTTCCGATCTCACCGAGTCTGGCCGCCAGCTGCGGGCCCATCTGAAGGTCAAAACCGAGTCCGTGGCAGTCCACCACTACCCCGTCTTCATTTTTCTCCGTCAGTACTCCTCTGATATAGCTGTACACTATTGATAGCCTCCCCTTAATTTCTGTCCGTAAGGCACCGTTCCCCGGTTGGCCTGCGCGACGGCGACCGCCAAAGCATCGGCCGCATCATCCGGTTTCGGCACGTCTTTTAAGCCGAGAAGTGTTTTGACCATATGCTGTACCTGCTTCTTATCGGCGCGTCCGTAACCCGTAACGGCATTTTTCACCTGCGACGGCTTGAATTCATAAACCGGCAGATTCTGCTTGGCGGCGGGCAGAATAATGACCCCGCGGGCCTGGGCTGTGCCCATTGCCGTGGTGGTATTGCGGCTGAAAAAAAGCTCCTCGATCGCAACCACTTCGGGCCGGTAGCGGTTCATGAGCGCCGTCATGCCGTCATAAATTGCCAGAAGCCGCTGCTCAAAAAGCACCCTGGGCGGTGTGGAAATCACGCCGAAGTCCAGCGGTTTTAATTTATGATTGACTTCCTCAATGAGTCCGTAGCCGCATATAGCATAGCCCGGATCCACCCCGAGAATTCTCAAGCCCTCGCCTCCTTATGCACTTCTTTCTCATAATCATAAAGCGGCGTCAGATAATGCCCGTCAAAGCACGCCGTGCAAAGCCCCGGCGTAAAGCAGTTTTTCATATCGTCGACGTTCAGGAATTTCAGGCTGTCGGCTTTGAGCCACTGCTTCAGTTCGCTTTGATCAAGGCGCGCCGAAATCAATTCATCCTTGGTTCTCAGGTCCACCCCGTAAAAACAAGGCGAAATCAAAGGCGGCGAAACAATGCGCACATGAATTTCTTTCGCCCCGGCTTCTCTTAAGAGCCGCACGATCCGAAGCGAGGTCGTGCCGCGCACAATCGAATCGTCAAGCAGAATAATTCTTTTGCCCCGCACAATGCTCTTGATCGCGGAAAGTTTCATCTTCACCCCGCGCTCCCGGTCTTCCTGTGAGGGCTGGATAAAGGTTCTGCCGATGTATTTATTTTTCAAAAGCCCCATCTCATAAGGAATCTTGCGGGCCTCGGCATAGCCCATCGCCGCGGAAAGCGAAGAATCGGGCACACCGACCACAATATCGGCGTCCACATCATCCTTTTCCGCCATCAGGCGGCCTGTTTTCTTGCGGGCGGCATGCACATTGATCCCTTCCAGATCCGAATCCGGACGCGAGAAATAAATATATTCCATGGCACAAAGCCGGCTGGAACAGTCCTCGGCGAAAAAGACGGATTCTATTTTCTCTTTGCCGAACTTAATGATCTCGCCCGGTTTGACATCGCGGATGTAAGTCGCTCCCACGGTATCAAAGGCACAGGTTTCCGAGCTGACAATATAGCCGTTATCCAGCTTTCCTACCGACAAAGGGCGGATGCCGTAGCGGTCGCGGACCGCATACATGGTGTTCTTGGTCATGACGACAAAAGTAGAAAAAGCCCCTTCCAGCAGGGTTGCCGTGTATTTTATTTTTTCAAGCAGCGAACCGTCTCCGCGCTGGATAAGGTGCGCAATGATTTCCGTATCCGCCGTGCCCTGGAAAATCGAGCCGTCCAGCTCCAGGCGGATTCTTAAATCCGACGCATTCACGATCTGCCCGTTGTGGGCCACCGCAAAATAACCTTGATGCGAACGCACCATAATCGGCTGCACATTCTCGATCAGGTTGCTCTCGGCCGTACTGTAGCGCACGTGCCCTAAGGCGTGATGCCCTTTAAGATCAGCAATGCGCCGCACGTTAAAGTTATCGGTCACCAGACCCATGCCCTTCCGCGAGACAAAAGAATTGCCGTCGCTGGCGGCAATGCCGCAGGCTTCCTGCCCGCGGTGCTGCAGCGCATGCAGGCCGTAATAGGCTAAATGTGCGGCATTAGGCACTTTATGCACACCGAAAACACCGCACTCTTCGTGGAGCATCCTGCCCTGACAGACGCCGCGGCAGGACGCACATTGTTCTGACATATAATCTTTCATTTGCATTTCAGGATACTCTCTCCAATCGTTCACTTGAACGGTGTTTATCATAGCATGTAGAGGCGTCTTTCACCAGAAACATGTATAATTGATAGTAAGCATTGCCGTTCGGCCGGAGGTAAATATGGTATTAGCAGAGTCAAGTGAAAACTATCTTGAAACGATTTTAATTCTTCAAAACCGCCAAAGTGAAGTTCGCTCGATTGATATTGCCGAAGAAATGGGCTTTTCTAAACCGAGTGTCAGCAGGGCCGTCCATCTGCTCGAAGATAACGGCTACCTGAATTTTGCCGACAACGGGGTCCTGAAACTGACCGAAAAAGGCATGGCGGCCGCGTCGCGAGTTTATGAGCGGCATCTTTTCCTGCATGATCTGCTGGTGCATTTAGGCGTCAACGAGGAAACGGCGGCGGAGGATGCCTGCCGCATGGAACATGTGATCTCGGATGAAAGCTTTGAAAAAATGAAGGCCTACTTCCCTTCCATCAGCAAAAAGGTCGGCCGCCGCTTTGATGAGGGCGAATTTATTCTCGCGTATAATCGTGAAAACGGCAAGAAAAGAAACAAAGGCAGGCGGCCGGAAGCCTGAGACAAAAAAAGATCCTCAAACCGGAGGTTCAAGGATCGTAAGACCGGAACATCAGGGGCTCCGTGCATTATCACGGCGCCTTTTCTTCTGCTTTTTCACGGCAGTCTCTGCAGACGCCTTTGATCAGCACCTGCATGTCTTCTGACACAAAACCTTCCGGGAGCACCATCTGGTCGGCCGCATCGTCCGGGAGCGGAATATTCCAGATCTTCAGGCACTGCGTGCACTGGAAATGGCCGTGATCACTGAGATCGATATCGTAATGCGACACTTCGTCGCCCGTATCAAGCGCTCGTATCAGGCCTTTCTGTTTGAAGATATTCACCGTATTATAAACCGTTGCGCGGGACAAAACAGAAACCTCATCGTGGAGGCTCTGATAGATTTCTTCACTGGAAGGATGATTGTGGTGATTCATCAGATAATCCAGAATCAGGACCCGCTGGCTGGTCGGTTTAATACCGGCATCTTTGAGCATTCCGACTAATTGAGTCTGGGCCATAGTATCCTCCTTCACTGTGTATAATATTTCTTAAATAGAATAATTATGCAGACTGTGCGCTGCTCACGACAGTCTGGTCTTATATCAATTCTATAATAATTCTAAATTTGTAATACAACAAAAGAAACACTTTCCCCGCCAAAGCGCCGTAATTCATCCTTTTTTTACACTTAATTAAGCAAAAAGAGATGATTTCGGCAAAATTTACGGAAAGGCAGGAAAAGTCTCTGCTGCAGAATCAGCTGTCTTCTGCTTGCAGGCGGCAGTAGTCTTTAATATCAAAAGGATCCAAAGGACTGTCTTTTCGAAGATACAAGGGATGATGGGGATGTCCTTTTTTCGAACGGCGCCCGGCCGTATACCAAGCGGCATCAAAGGCCTCGCCGAGAGCAATCATATCTTCCAGGCAGTCAAAGAGCCAGGGTCTTTTTTCAATGAGCGTCCCCCAGGCCGCCCAGAGTGCCGGCCGCCTGTCCCGCTCCTGCTGCCGGCTGAGGATATAGCGGAAGGCGCGCATATTTTCCTGATGCAGGAAATGATTGCAGGCCTTGTCCAGGTGATCCGGCCGGGTCGCCCGCTGGGCATAGACATTAAACATGATAAAACTGTCAAAGCCGTTGCCGCGGGCAATGCGTTCTACGGATTTCAGGGTATTGTCCAGATCGCCCGGTGCTGCCGTAGAAGGATTAATCCCGATGCAGATCAAAGGCTTCAGGCCCCGGGAAGCTAATATATAACGATAGTCCAGGTAATGATCAGGGACATAGAGCCATTTTTCGGCATCATAAAGATCTGAAGATCCCGGGCTGCCCCGAAGGGCCTCGTCAAAGCTCAGGATCTTCAGATCATGGGTATTGCTTTTCGGGATATGCGCCATGCTCAGTCCGCAAAATATTTTACGCCGCCGGTGAAAATATCCTGCAGCGCGACATCCGGCACATTGGATGCCACATAAGGATTCCAGCGTTCGCTGTGCCCCATCTTGCCGAGGATCCGGCCGTCTTTCGACATGAGCGATTCAACCGCGGCCGCCGATCCGTTCGGATTGAAGGGGCGGAAAAGCGAAGGCTCGCCTAAGTCATCCACGTACTGTGCCACAATCTGACCGCTGCGCTCGAGTTCCCGGATGACTTCCGGAGGCGCCGTCAGACGTCCCTCCCCGTGGCTTACGGGCAGTCTGTGAATCTGGCCGGGCTGAAGTTCACTCAGCCAAGGTGAATTATTATGCAGCAGGCGGGTATAAACATAGGTCGCAATGTGACGGCCGACGGTATTGTAGGCCAGCGTCGGGCTCGACGCACTCTGCGCTTGGATTTTGCCGTAGGGCAAAAGTCCCAGTTTAATTAAGGCCTGAAAGCCGTTGCAGATCCCCAGGATCAGACCGTCCCGGTTTTCGTAAAGGTCCGTGAGGGCCTCGGCGAGTTTTTCGTTGCGGAAGGTTGAGGTAATGAATTTGGCCGAACCGTAGGCGACGGCATCCGTGCATCCCCGCCGCTGCAGCCGCCCAGCAAAATGCGCATCCGCGCCCGGCGCAGCCCGTCTTCGAGACGCTCGATGCTCTCGGCCAGATCTTCCGGGCTGAGATTGCGGATGACCAGCGTTTCACAGCGGGCCCCGGCCCGTTCAAAGGACACGGCCGAGTCATACTCACAATTGCTGCCCGGGAAAAGCGGAATCAGCACCAAGGGCGAGGCTTTCTGCTTATCGGGGAGCCAGACTCTGAGATGCGCCGCGAAACCTTCATCATCGGCTCTCTTTGCTTCCCGCTCATCGGGCGATGCCCACTCGGCTTTGTGTGCCTGCGGGTAGACCTCTTCAAGTCCTCCTTCGTACACGGCCGCCGCGTCTTCAAGATCCAGCTTTTCCTCTTTATACGTGAAGCATTCATCCGAACGCAGTTCGGCGGCTTTCTCCCAGCCCGCTTCACGCAGATAATTCTTGAAATCTTCCGACTCCGCCTGGACCAGAATAGCCCCCGGCATCGGGCGGAAGAGATCCGAAGCGGAGAATGCTTCGTTAATGCTCAGGCCGCACTGATTGCCGACGGCCATGGTAAAGAGCGTATATAAGAGTCCCTTGGGATCTGTTGCCGAGGCCGCCAGGCAGTCTTCATTGGAAACGGCAGCTGCCGTTTTCTCGCGCTGCTCGCGGATTTCATCTTCGGACCAGCGGAAATTTCCGCCTTATCCCGCCGCTCTCCGGAGAATATAGACCTCCGAAGAGGGTTTATTCAAAAGAATCCGGCTGCGGACTTTTCTCGCTTCCGCCGTTCCGACCGCAAAGGAAATGAGGTTCGGCGGGACATCCAGCTCGCCGAAACTTCCGGACATGCTGTCCTTGCCGCCGATAGCCGGTGCCGAAAAGTCAAGCTGCGCATCCAGGGCACCGAGCAGTGCCTGGAAGGGCAGTCCCCAGTGCGCCGCATCGCGGACCGCAGGGAAATATTCCTGGAAACTCAGACGGATTCTTTCGGGATCCGCGCCGGCCGCCCAGAGCTTCGTTACGGAATCCAAAACCGACAAGTAAGCGCCGCGGTAAGGATTCGCTTCACTGCGGTACGGTTCGAATCCGTAGGCCATCAAAGACGCGGTTTTCGAAACGCCTTTATGCACCGGGATCATGGCCGCCATCACATCTTCCGGGCTGCGCAAAGTCATGCCCCCGTAAGGCGCCAGAACGGTGCCCGCACCGATATGACTGTCGAAGATTTCCTGCAGTCCGGCCTGCGAGGCCCCGTTAAGGCTGTGCAGAATCGTTTTGAGCCTGGGAAAGACCTCGTCATCACGCATGCTTTCTTCTTTGGCAGGGGCTGCCGGTGCTTCCACTCTGACCTCGGCGTGCTGCTCCGCGCCCGCCGTATCCAGGAAGGCACGGGAGAGATCCACAATCGGCTCTCCGCGCCAGTACATGCGAAGCCTGCCGCTGTCGCTGACCTTTGCGACAACCGTCGCCTCGAGGTTTTCTTCCGCTGCCATGGCACAGAAGCGCTCGGCATCTTCTTTATGGAGTACGACCGCCATGCGCTCCTGCGATTCGGAAATGGCAATTTCCGTCCCGTCGAGGCCTTGATATTTCAAAGGCACCTTATCCAGATCGATTTCCAGGCTGTCGGCTAATTCGCCGATCGCCACCGAAACCCCGCCCGCACCGAAGTCATTGCAGCGCAGTATCAGACGCGCGGCCTCGGGACGTTTGAACAGACGCTGAATCTTGCGTTCTTCAGGGGGATTGCCTTTCTGCACTTCGGCCGCCGAGCGTTCGACGGAGTCAATATCATGTTCTTTGGAAGAACCTGTAGCACCGCCGATGCCGTCACGCCCGGTCCGCCCGCCGAGCAGGACGACGACGTCGCCTTTCTGCGGCGTTTTGCGGATCACCTGATCTTCCGGCGCCGCCGCAATGACCGCACCGACTTCCATGCGTTTGGCCGCATATCTCGGGTGATAAAGTTCCCGGACCAGACCCGCCGGCAGGCCGATCTGATTGCCGTAGGAACTGTAGCCTTTGGCCGCCGTCGTCACAATGCGTTTCTGACTGAGTTTTCCGGGCAGTGTCTATTCCAGGGGGGCTGTCGGATCGGCGGCTCCGGTCAGGCGCATCGCCTGATAAACATAGGAACGCCCGGAGAGCGGATCGCGGATCGCGCCGCCCAGGCAGGTAGCCGCTCCGCCGAAAGGTTCAATTTCGGTCGGATGGTTATGGGTTTCATTTTTAAACATCAGGAGATAATCCTGCATCTCCCCGTTTTCTTCCACTTTGACTTTAACGGAACAAGCATTGATTTCTTCGGACTTGTCAAGATCCGGCAGCAGTCCGCGCCGGGCAATAACCTTGGCCCCCAGAGTTCCGAGGTCAATC
>CALLQJ010000321.1 GCA_938014865.1 uncultured Fastidiosipila sp. | reverse complement strand
GGCAATATTGTGCTCAAAGACGGCAAATCCGCCAATGTCTGCATCATGGGCGACTCCGGTGCCGGCAAATCCGAAAGCATTGAAGCATTCAGGGCTTTGGCCGAAGAACATATTTCGGATATGGTGGTGGTCTTTGACGACATGGGCACCTTCCGCATCGATCCGGAAACGGGCGAAGTGAAAGGCTACGGCACGGAGGTCGGCGCTTTTGTCCGCCTGGACGACCTGGATTCCGGCTATGCCTTCCAGGAACTTGACCGCTCGATCTTCATGAACCCGGACAAGGTGAATGCGCGCCTGATTACCCCCGTCTCGACCTATGAAGAAATCATGAGCGGGCATACGGTCGACATCTTCGTTTATGCCAATAACTATGATGCCTTAGAAGAAGATGAGCCGGCGATCACGCTCTTCAAGAACAAAGAAGAGGCGCTGCCGACCTTCGTGGAAGGCAAGCGCATGGCCAAGGGCACCACAAGCGAAAAAGGCTATACCACCTCTTACTTCGCCAACCCCTTCGGCCCCGTGCAGAAACAGCTCGAGACCGATGTGCTCATCGATCGCTACTTCACGAAGCTCTTTGAAAACGGCGTCAAAGTCGGCGTCATGCGCACCCAGCTGGGCGTCGGCAATATGGAAAAAGACGGGCCCCGCCGGGCAGCCATTGATCTCTTTGAGCTGATCAAGAAGCTGGACTGATCAGGGCCTTGCGGCCGGAGCGGCCGCCTTCGGACATGATAAGAGCCTGTTCCTCAAAAGGGGGACAGGCTTTTTTGCGCCTTCTTCTGCAGAGTTTTTCCGCTTCAGCCGCGGCTGTCTTCTTTGCTCTTTTTATAGAGCCAAATACTCATGATGATGCCGGCGATGAGAAGGAGAATACCGGCAAAAAGCAGCACGCTCGCTGCGATATAAACCGGATTGCTTCCGGCCGAGCCCGGGCCCGGAAAGGGCGCGCCGCCTATTTCGTTCAGCACTTCTTTTTCGACCGCCTTCGGCAGGCCCGGGGACATCGAGATGCCGGAATGTATGCCGATGCCGCCTGCGCCGGCGTACATGCGCCGGACGAGCACGCGCAGGACGCCGCCGATGAGCGAAAAGACAGCGCCCAAACCCGCAGCATAAAGGCCAAAAGCCCAGCCGAAACGCTTAAACATCGCGGCGATGAAGTCAGGCACTTGCTCAAGCCATTCCCGGGTTTCGGACGATTTCGTCTCAGAAGAGGCAGGCTCGGGTCCCGGATCCCGGAACTTTTCTTCCGGCTCCGGATCGTCTGACAAAAGCCAGTCGATCGAGACCCTGAAAATAGCGGCCAGTTTTTTAAGTTTTGCGAGCTCGGGATCGGCCTCCCCGGTTTCCCACTTGCTGACTGCCTGCCGGGAAACGCCCACTTTTGCGGCCAGTTCTTCCTGCGACAGGCCGGCCTTTTTTCGGCAGCTGTATATCTTTTCTTGAAAGTTCATTTTGCGACCCCTTTCATCGAATTGCATCTTCAGTCTACAAAAAAGGCCTGTCCCTGTCTGCCGCTTGCGCCTTGCAATGGCGCAACCCGAGGTTGCGAAGGCGTTTTTTTGAGCTTTTTTCTGCTTTTCCGGGAAACGGCGTGTTCTACGCTTCGGAAAAGGCTTTGCGGTAGGCGAGCGGACTGAGTTTCGTGTGTTTTTTGAATTGCCGGGTGAAATTGCTCAGATCGGCGTAGCCGCAGCAGAGCGCAATCTCGCTCACCTGCAGCTCCGTGCTGCGGAGGTATTCCTTGGCCTTATTGATGCGGTAGAGGATCAGATAATTATAAGGGGTCAGGCCCGTCACCCGCTTGAAGACACGGATGAAATGGTATTTCGACATCGGCACGTCCCGGATCAGATCGTCTATGCCGATCGGCCGGCTGTAGCTGCTGCGGATGCGCTCCAGGACCTTGCGGACGGAGGCGTCGGCGGCAGAGGCTTCTTTTCGGCCCGGGACAGAGGCCTTGAGGGCTTCTGCATAAAGGGCGTGGATGCCCAGCGACATTTCTGCGTCGTCCTGCAAGGTGCCTCCTGAGGCGGCCCGGAGAAGGTCGCGCAGGTACTTTTCGCACAAGAGCGGATCCTCCGCCGCCAGCGGGACCGGGCCCTCGGGGTAAAGAAGCTCGAAGAGGGCCCCGGTCTGCGGGCCGTTAAAGTGAAACCAGCAAAAATCCCAGCGCTTTCCCGCCGTATGGTAGGCATGGGGCAGGCGGCAGTCGATGCCGAGAAAGTGCCCTGCCGAAAGGCGCAGGCTCTTGTCTTCTGTCTGCACCTCGCCTTCTCCTTTTAGTGTGTAAAGAAAGAGGAAACTGTCGTGAAAAGCTCTTTTTATCCCGTAGCCTTCGCCGGCATAAAAGACGCCGATCTCGCTTAAGCGAAAGGGCATGGCCTTGCGGCTTTGGCCGGAGGTCAAAGAGAGCCAGCGGGACTTTTCTGAAACCGCTGCAGGAAAATGCATCATCCTTTTTTCCTTTCCGCAATATATGCTTAAAATCTTTGGACTGTTTTATTAAAGCCTGATTTAGAGGGCTTTTCTTTTATGATTATAGCGCAATTTTTACATATTTATCCGCAAGATCACCCAAGAAAAATAAAAGAGGCGCTTCTATAATGGAAGCAGCAGTACTGAGGGAGGCTTTTTATGCGCAAAGTACAAGTCCGAGAAGAAAGCGTCTCGATCCCGACCTATGCGATCGAGGCCTATGATAAGAATCCGATGTTTTTAGAAAAACGGGTCTACCAGGGTTCAAGCGGGAAGGTCTATCCGCACCCGGTCTGCGAAGGCGTCTCCTCCGAGAAGGCGCCCCGGACGTATAAGGCGGTTTTTCTGGAAAATGACTATCTTCTGCTGATGATCCTGCCCGAACTCGGCGGCCGCATCCAGCGTCTTTACGATAAAACAAATGACTACGACGCCGTTTATTACAACGAGGTGATTAAACCGGCCTTGGTCGGCCTGGCGGGCCCGTGGATCTCGGGCGGCATTGAGTTTAACTGGCCGCAGCACCATCGCCCCTCCACCTTTGATCCCGTCGACTATACGATCCGGGAAAATCCGGACGGTTCAGCCAGCGTCTTTGTAGGTGAAACGGAAAAAATGTTCAAGCAGAAAAGCGTCGCGGCCTTTACCCTGTATCCGGACCGGGCTTATGTGGAGATTAAGGGGCGGCTTTATAATCCGACGGACCGGCCGCAGACTTTTCTTTGGTGGGCGAATCCGGCCGTACCGGTAAATGACTATACGCGTTCGATTTTTCCGCCGGATGTGACGGCGGTGGCTGATCACGGCAAACGCGATGTCTCCGCCTTCCCTATTGCCAAGGGCGTCTACTATAAATATGACTATGCCCCGGGAACGGATATTTCCCGCTATAAGAATATTCCCGTGCCGACCTCCTACATGGCCTGGCACTCGGATTACGACTTTATCGGCAATTATGATGATCAGAAGCAGGCCGGCCTGCTGCACGTCGCGGACCACCACATCTCCCCGGGCAAGAAACAGTGGACCTGGGGCAGCGGCGACTTCGGCAAGGCCTGGGACCGGAATCTGACGGATGAAAACGGGCCTTATATCGAATTGATGACCGGCGTCTATACGGATAATCAGCCGGATTTTACCTTTCTCAAGCCTTATGAGGAAAAGACCTTTACCCAGTACTTTTTTCCTTACAAAGATGTGGGAGCGGTCAAAAACGCCTCAGAAAAAATCGTGATGAATCTGGAGGGTGAAGGAGACGGCCTCCGGATCGCCTTATATTCGCCTTTAAATCTGAAGGCGCTAAAGCTCTCGCTTTACCGGAAAGATAAAGTGCTCTTTTGCGAGACCGTCTCCCTTTCCCCGCTTAAGACTTATGAAAAAACGCTTTCTCTTTCTTTTGACAAGCCGGAGGAGCTGCTTTTGACCGTCGAGGGCGAGGACGGACTTTATCTCAGCTGCCGGCCCCTCAAAGAAAAGGAGACGCCCGTGCCGGATCCGGCTGAAGCGATTCCGGCGCCGGAAAAACTGAAATCAAGAGAAGATTTATTTCTCGCCGCCGTCCACCTGGAACAATACCGGCACGCCACCCGCTCGCCCGGCGATTATTACCGGGAAGGCCTCCGCCGGGATCCGACGGACAGCCGGCTGAACCTGGGATACGGAAAATATCTCTACGGAAAGGGCCTGGCCGAAGATAGCGAAGGCTATTTCAGGGCCGCCGTCCGTTCTTTAACCCGGCACAATCCGAACCCCTATGACTGCGAAGCCTATTACGCGCTGGGGCTGGCGCTTTCGGCGCAGGGGAAAAAGCAGGACGCTTACGACGCCTTTTACAAGGCGATCTGGGACGGGGCCATGCAGGACAAGGGCTTTTATCAGCTGGCCTGCCTGACGGCCCGGAAAGATCCCGCCCGCGCCCTGGACTTTGCCGAAAAGTCCCTGGTAAAAGGCCTGCATAATCTCAAGGCCCGGATCCTTCGGACCTGCCTTTTGCGGCACTTGGGGCAAAGGGCCGAGGCCGAAGCCTTTAATGAGGAGACCTTAAGGATTGATCCTCTCTGCCATGCGGCGTATTACGAGCGCCTGAAATTACGGGATGATCCGGCGGATAAAAAAGAACTCCTGCGTCTGCTGCGGGAAGACCCCCATAACGCCGTTGAACTTTCTTTATACTACAGTCCGGCCGGTTTTGAGGAAGAGGCGGTGGAGATTCTGCGCCTGCATGAAGAGGCGGACGACCCCCTCCTGCACTACTATCTTTTCGCCTTGACGGACGATCCCGGAGAATTGGAAAAAGCGGAAAAGGCAAGTTCTCTTTACTGCTTCCCGAACCGGCTTGAAGATATCCCTATTTTGAAGAAGGCTGTCCGGCACGGCGGGCATTACGCCGGCTATTACCTCGGAAATCTCTTCTATGACCGGGGCCTTTGGCAGGAGGCTGTGCGCTCTTGGGAAGATGCGGCAAAAGAGATCTCGCTTCCGACCGTCCGGCGCAATCTGGCGCTCGCCTATTACAACAAGGAAGGCAAGCCGGAAAAGGCGAAAAAAGCCCTGGAAGCGGCCTTTGCTGCGGACGAAAGCGACGCCAGGGTGCTCTTTGAGCTCGATCAGCTCTATAAGATGCTGAAGGTCCCCGTTAAAAAACGTCTGGCGCATTTGGAAAAGCATCTGCCGCTTCTTGAAACACGAGACGACCTTTACACGGAATACCTCAGTCTTTTGAACCTCGCAGGCCGGCATAAAGAAGCGTATGATCGCATCCTCTCGCATCACTTCCACCCCTGGGAAGGCGGTGAAGGCAAGGTCCCCGCGCAGTATAAAATTGCCCTCACGGCGCTCTCGGAAGAGGCCTCGGGCAAGGAAAAAGAAAAGCTTCTTAAGGAAGCGCTGCACTACCCGGATAATATCGGCGAAGGCAAGCTGATCGGGACCTTGGATAATGATCTTTATTATAAGCTCGGGCTTTTCTACGAAGAAAACGGCGAAAGAGAAAAAGCGGAAGACGCTTTCCGCCTGGCTGCCCGCGGTCCCAAGTCCATCGACGCCGCACAGTATTATTACGATCAGCCGCCGGAGATGACGTATTTTGCCGCCCGCGCCGAAGAAAAGCTCGGCCGCGACAACAGCGCCCTCTTTGACGCCTTTATTGACTATGCGGAGCAGCATATCGACGACGAGCAGGAAATTGACTACTTTGCGGTCTCGCTTCCGGACTTTTTGGTCTTTGAGGCGGACCTCCAAAAACAGCATCGGATTCACTGCCTTTATATGAAAGCCTTAGGGCTCCTCGGGAAAGGCGAAGCGGAAAAAGCCGCGGCTGCCGCCCGGGAAGGGGCAGCACTGGACCCTTATCACTACGGTTTTAAAAAGATTACGGAAAAAAGGAGCGCTCTATGAAATCGATCGACTTAAAAGGACGCTGGCGTTACCGTGAAGACCCGGAAGACCGGGGCCTTCGGGAAAAATGGTACAAGGAGAAGCTGCCGGGAGAAGGCTTTGAGCTGCCGGGTTCGGCCTGCGGCAATAAGATCGGAAAGAAGCGGGTCTATGATCCGAAGATGGACGAGGTTTACCGGGCGCCCCGGGAACGCTATGAATACATCGCTCCCTTGTGGCTGGAACGGGAGATTGAGATCCCGCCGGAGGCCGCCGGAAAAAGGGCCCGTCTCTTCCTGGAACGGGTCAACATCGCATCCGAAGTCTGGCTGGACGGCGAAAAAACCGGCCGGAAGATCATCGATCTCTCGGCACCTCACGTCCACGTCTTTAAAGACGGCCTTTCGCCCGGGACGCACCGGCTCTGCCTCCGCATCGACAACCGCAATCTGCTGCATTTTAATGATATGGCCAGCGGCTACAGCATTGATACGCAGGGCATCTGGAACGGCATCATCGGCCGGATTGAGCTGCAGTTTGAAGAGCAGACGGCGGTGGAACGGATAGACGTCTACCCCGATGAGAAGGGCATCGATCTGAGGCTGATTCTGCTTTCTGATGTCTATGAGCCGAATTATGCCTCGGCCCCGCCGAAAGCCGCGACGCTCCGCTTTGAACTCCGGGATCCCGAAGGGAAGATCGTACTCCGGGAAGAGGCCGGCACCGCCCTTTATTGTTCCCGGCAAGTCGAATACCGGCGTCTGGATTTGAAGCCGGAGGACATTGTCTTCTGGGATGAATTTACGCCCGCCCTTTACACGCTGCAGGTCAGCCTCGACTGTACAGGGATCCGCACAAGCCGCAGCCGCCGCTTCGGCATGCGCACGATCCGCAGGGACGGCCGGCACTTCCTCTTGAACGGGCGAAGAATTGCCTTGCGGGGCACGACGGAATGTGCCCAGTATCCGCTGACGGGCTATCCGCCGATGGATAAGGCCTCTTATCTCGAGCGCTTTTCCAAGGTCAAAGCCTCGGGTCTGAATCACATCCGCTTTCATGCCTGGTGCCCGCCGGAAAGTGCTTTTGCGGCGGCCGATGAACTCGGCTTGTACCTCTTAGCGGAGATGCCGATGTGGCTGAACCGCGACATCGGAACGCACGAAGTCGGCGATGACCCCTATCACCGCCTCTACTATACGCAGGCCGCCCGCCGCATCTCGGAATATTACGGCAATCACCCCTCCTTTTTGTTTTTTTCGAACGGCAATGAAAACATGGGGGACTTTGAACTTTTGGACGATCTCATTACGCAGACAAAAGCCTATGACCCGCGGCGCTTTTATACCCTGACGTCGAATTTTGATCATCCCGTCCTGCCGAGTGAAGATTATTTTTCGGCTTTTGATGCTAAGGGGCAAAGGATCCGGGTACAGGGGCA
>CALLQJ010000320.1 GCA_938014865.1 uncultured Fastidiosipila sp. | reverse complement strand
CGGTGATCCTCAAGCCGCTGCATGTCTTAAAAGAAGATATATTAGGGCAGCGTTCGCAGCATTTGGATGCCAAGGAAATTTTAATCGCCTTAAGCATCTCTGCGGCGACGAATCCGATGGCGGAGGCGGCCTTGAATCAGCTGAAGAACCTGCGCGGCTGCCAGGCGCATTCCACGGTGATCCCGTCCAAAGCCGACGATGATATCTGCCGCAAGCTCGGGATCGAACTGACGGCGGATCCGACCTTTTCCTCGAGTTCTTTTTACTACGACAACTGAGTGCCGCCGGCATAAGGCGATGACGCCGGCCGGCTGCGCTGCCGAATCCTTATGCCGAATACTCGAATACTTATAATGATATATAAAGGAGCAATTTTTAGTGCAAGCCCAATACCATGTAAAAAACGTCAGCCCCGAAGCCTTTGATGCCTTCGTCCGTGAGCACCCGAACGGCCTGGTCTTTCAGACGGCCGGCTACAATCGGGCCATGCTTACCCACGGCTTTACGAAATCGGATTACCTGGCCCTGGCCGATGCGGAAGGAAACATAGCAGCGGGCAGTGCCTTTTACATGAAACCGCTGCCGAAGCCGTTTCATTTTTTCTATTACGCCATCGCCAAGCATGCTTTTACCGTCGACTATGAAAATCAGGCCTTGTTTGAAAAACTGCTGGAGGAAACCCGAGCATACCTCAGCAAGCAAGGGGTCATTCTTCTGACCTTTGACCTTCCGGTCGACGAAGGTCACGAAGACTTCTACCGCCGGCTCGAAGCACTCGGCTGCGAGACCAAGGTCTTTGATAAGGTCAATAATAATAATATTATTTACCGCCACAACTCGGTACTCGACCTGGACGGCGATATCAAGCAGATCTTGAAGCGCATGAAAGGCAATAGCCGCCGTGCCATGAACAAGACGCTGGATTTCGGCTACGAAATCGAAACGGCGGGCATGGAGCGTTTTGATGAGTTTTACGATCTTTTAAATATCGCCGCCGAGCGCGGAGACTTTGAAATCGATGACCGGGAGAGCATGCGCCATAAAGTGGCGGGCATCCTGGAGATCCCGGGCACGGAGATGTGGTTTGTCCGTCTGCACGGGGAGAAAACAGCCGAATTTTACCGGGGCGAGCGGGAAAAAGCCTTAAAGGTGATCCGCCGGGAAGAAAAGAAAAATCATCCCAATGAGAACCGCCTGCGTGAAGAACGCAATTTTCTGGCCAGCACCGAACGCTCCATCGAAGAGATGGAAGCACTGAGTAAAGAGCATCCGGAAGGCATCGTCTTGTCCGGCTGCATGATCGCCGATGTCGGGCAGAAAATTACCTATATGTATGCCGGTTCCAAGGACGATTACCGCAATTATTTCCCGAACTATCATATGATTTACAAGATGATCGAACGCTCGGTGGAAAAAGGCTATGAGGTCCTGGACCTTTCCGGAACGCAGAGTGACGAGAATCCGGGCGGCCTGGCCAGCTTCAAGCTTTCGCTGGGCGCGAGGACTCTGGCTTTTTCCGGGGACATTCAGATGGTCTGCAAGAAGCCTTGGGGCAATCTTTTCAAGAAGCTTCTGCAAAAACGCCGGGAAAAGCAGTACGAGGACGAATAGGAGCTGATGTCCCGCTTCCGTCACAAAGCGTATTGACGGGGCGGGCTTTTCTTTGCATAATTAAGAACAAAGCAATGAGGGAACGAGTACTTCCTGTCAGCGCTGCAGAAGAGAAGGGAAGCCTCAGGCTGAAAGCTTTCCGCAGCGGCAGGGACGAAGACCACTCCGGAGCTGCTTTCCGAGGAGGAAAGACGGGATGCGAGCCGTTAACGCGCAGAAACGAGCGAAATTACAAGGTGGAACCGTGTTTGCTTCAGGCTAAGCACCCTTGGACAGCGAGATGGACCTGTCCGCGGGGCTTTTTTTATGGAAAGAAAAAGCGGCGGCGGGACGCAAGGGCCGCAGCGGGCGGCGGGAAGGAAATAAAATGGAGATCAAATTAAAAGACGGAGCCGTAAGAAACTATGATCAGGAGATGACGGCGTATGATGTGGCGAAGGATTTGAGTGCGGGACTGGCCCGGGCGGCCTGTGCCGCCGAGGTGAATGAGGAGCCTGCGGATCTGCGGCATCCTCTGGAAAACGGGGATGAGGTCAATATCCTGACCTTTGATCATCCGGAAGGCAAGCATGCCTTTTGGCACAGCGCTTCGCATATCATGGCGCAGGCCGTGAAGCGTCTTTATCCCGAGACGAAGCTGGCGATAGGGCCGGCGATCCGGGACGGCTTTTATTACGATTTTGAACGTGAAAAAGGCTTCGGGGACGAGGAACTGGCCGCGATCGAAGACGAGATGAAGAAGATTGTCAAAGAAAATCTTGAGATCACGCGCTTCGTCCTGCCCCGGGATGAGGCCGTCAAACTTATGGAAGAGCGCGGCGAGCCTTACAAGGTTGAGCTGATTGAGGATCTGCCGGAAGGGGAGACCATCAGCTTCTATAAGCAAGGCGAGTTTGTCGACCTTTGTGCCGGCCCGCATCTGATGAGTACCAAGCCGGTGAAGGCGCTGAAGCTGACCTCGATTGCCGGAGCCTACTGGCGCGGCGACGAGAAAAACAAAATGCTGACGCGTATTTACGGAACAGCTTATCCGAAAAAGTCGGAGCTTAAGCTGCATCTTGAACGCATCGAAGAAGCGAAGAAACGCGATCACCGCAAACTCGGCAAAGAACTTAAGCTCTTTGCCTTTATGGAAGAAGGGCCCGGCTTTCCTTTCTTCCTGCCCAACGGCATGGTCCTGCGCAACAGCCTGATGGACTACTGGCGCGAGCTTCATATCCGCGAGGGCTATAAGGAAATTATTACCCCGATTATGCTGAGCCGTGCGCTCTGGGAGACTTCGGGGCACTGGGATCATTACCAGGAAAATATGTATACGACGGAGATTGACGGGGAGGATTTTGCCATCAAGCCGATGAACTGCCCGGGAAGTCTTCTGGTCTATAATTCGATGCCGCATTCCTACCGGGATCTGCCGCTGCGTATTGCCGAAGTCGGCCTGGTGCACCGCCATGAAAAATCCGGCGAGCTCCACGGCCTCATGCGCGCCCGCAGCTTCAGCCAGGATGATGCGCATATTTTCATGACGCCGGAGCAGATGAAAGACGAGATCAAAGGCGTGGTCCGCCTGATCGACGAAGTCTATTCCAAGTTCGGCTATAAGTATCATATTGAGCTTTCGACCCGACCGGAAAATTCCATGGGCTCCGAGGAAGACTGGGAGATGGCGACGGAAGGCCTGCGCGAAGCGGTGACGGAGATGGGCATGGACTTTGTCGTCAACGAAGGCGACGGGGCCTTCTACGGGCCGAAGCTGGACTTCCATCTCGAAGACTCTTTGGGCAGAACCTGGCAGTGCGGGACGATTCAGCTCGACTTCCAGCTGCCGCAGCGTTTTGAGGCGGAGTATGTCGGCGCCGACGGCGAGAAGCACCGCCCGATCATGATTCACCGCGTGGTCTACGGTTCCATTGAACGCTTTATCGGTATTCTGATCGAGCATCTGGCCGGGAAGTTCCCCGCCTGGCTCGCCCCCGAACAGGTCCGCATCATGCCGATTACCGACCGGCAGAATGCCTACGGCAAGAAGATTGAAGACGCGCTGAAGGCGGCCGGGGTCAGGGTCTCCCTGGATGATCGGAATGAGAAAATCGGCTTCAAGATCCGCCAGGCACAGGTCGAAAAGGTTCCTTATATGATGATCTTAGGCGACCGGGAGGAAGAAGCGGGCGTGATTGCACTGCGTCTGCGCGATCACCGCAAGAATCTGACGATGCCGCTTAATGAATTTAAGGAGAAGCTGCTTGCGGAAATTTCTGAAAGAGCCATGCAGTCCCCGTTCTTATCGGAGCTTGAAGGAAAATGAGCTTAGATCCGAAACGCCGGAATGAGGACGACGCGCGAGAGAAGGCGGACGTTTATCAGGACAAGCATGCGGAGCATGCCGAGGACGAGGCGCAAGAGAAGGCGGATGCCCAGAAAATCAAGCCGGACGAAGGTGATTTCGAGGGCAAAGAGCCGCTCACCGGCCCCCTGCGCATGGGAATGAAGTGGGGAGAACTGGCGGATAAACGGCGGGAAAAAGCGCTGAAGCGCTCCATTTCCGAAACCATAGGCCGCAGCTGGTTCTTCCTCGCGATCCTCTGCGTGATCGGATTTCCGCTTCTGGATGTCCTGCAAAAAGCCCAGGTCTTAAGCGGCGAGGCACCGCTGGCCGAGCCGAGCTGGGCGACGATTTTTATGACCAATGCCAAAGTCGGCTTTTTCATCAGCCTGCCGGTTTTCCTGGCCTATGCGGTCGATTATTTCGGCCGCCGGCATAAGGGCCTGGCCTGGCGCAAAGCCAAGAAAAAGAAGGCGGCCATGCTGAGCCTGGCCGTCTTGCTTGTGATTTTGTTTATTCTGGCCATTGTGTTTAAAACGGCGGGGATCTGACGGCGGGTGTGACCGCTTAAACGATAGCCTTTATAATAAAAAGGTGTGAAAAAAAGAATAAGGAGGGCGTGCAATGACAGATGACAGTGCACAAGAAAAACGTTTAGAGGCGTTGACGGCACGTGTGAATCAGAATCTCGAACCTCTTGACTACTGGTATGACTTCCCGATTCGGCCGGGCTTTTATTTACAGAACGGAGCCGTGGCGCTGCCGGGCGGCGGTGTCAGCTTTACGGTGCATTCAGAAGGGGCGACAAGCATTGACTTGCTGCTTTTTCACCGCGGGGCGGAGGAGCCTTATGCGGTGATTCCTTTCCCGGAGAAATATTTGGTCGGCGATGTTTATTCGATGATCGTTTTTGATCTGGATATTACCGATTTGGAATATGCCTTCCGCCTGGACGGCCCTTACCGGCCGGAAGAAGGCCTGCTTTTTGATAAAAGCAAGGCGGTGGTGGATCCTTATGCCCGC
>CALLQJ010000319.1 GCA_938014865.1 uncultured Fastidiosipila sp. | reverse complement strand
AAATCCTCTGAGCCCGGCAAGTCTGTAAATCGCTTACATTTTTTCAAAATATTCTACATTCGTCACGAAGACGGTAGCCCCTCCGATATTCACTTCCACCGGATACGGCACATAAGATCCTCCGGCCGCGGAAGGGGTCACGTTTGTATTAACCGCCGCCTTGCGCGCACTGGAAAATCTGCGGATGATGTCCAAAGCCTCTTTGACTTCTTCATCTTCCACAACCGTCATTAATGTTGTATTCCCGGAGCGCAGAAAACCGCCTGAAGAATTCAGTTTCGTCACGCGAAATCCGGATTTATTGAGTTCCGCCATCACACGCGGACTATCCTCATCATGTACGATCGAATAAATGAGTTTCATATCCCGGCCTCCTTTTCCTAACGGAATTTAAATGTATGTAAAGCTCTGATCTTTTCTATTACCGGACCGGTCATGACCGGCCTCTCCTCTGTCCGCCGCCCGCCTCTGCGGCCCGCGGATCATTTCTCCGGATCCGGACAGCCTGTTTTGCAGGAATTTGTCCAGGATCGTTTTTACCTGCTCCCACACCGCCTCCGGCGGAAGGCTTGCGTCAATTACTCTGATTCTCGGATAAGCGTCTGCCAGACGCAGGTATTCTTCACGCACCCGCCGGTCAAAGCTTAAATCCTCCGCTTCGATCCGGTCGGCCCGGCCGCCCGACTCCGCTTCGCGGGCCCGGCGCCTTGCGTCTGCTTCTTCCGGACTCAGGTCAAAATAAAACGTAAGATCCGGTTCGAGCCCGCCTGTCGCCAGAAGGATCGACTGCCGGACCGGCTCCCGGTCCAGACCGCGTCCTCCCGCCTGATAAGCCAGTGTCGAGTCAAAGAAACGGTCACAGAGCACCCAGCGTCCCGCTTCCAGAGCGGGCAGGATATTTTCGGCGGTATTCTGGGCCCTCGCCGCCGCAAAGAGCAAAAGCTCCGTCTCGGCGGTCATCGTCTCGTTTTCCCTTTCCAGAAGCAGCTGCCGGATCTTTTCTCCGATGGCAGTCCCGCCCGGCTCCCGAAGGCAGAGCAGATCTTTTCCCGCTGCGGCCAGATAGGCCTTCAGGCGTTCAAACTGTGTGCCCTTGCCGGAACCGTCTATCCCTTCCAGGGTAAAAAACAAGCCTCGTTTCATCTCCTTCGACTCCTCAGAATAATTTGTCGCTATCTTATATTATATCCGAAATAAGACGTTCTGACATCCGGGCTTTTGCCGGAGAAAGCCTGTCAAAGGTCCTCATCGTCATCCAAACCGTCGAAATCGTGCTTGTTTTCCACCTGATACGGGGCGTAGCTTTCGATGGCAAAAAAGCTTTGGTAACGCGGATCGGCCTGCCGGATCAGCGCCTGAACTTTTTCTTTTAAAACGTCATTATCCAGGTCCATATCCTCCGGCTTGATGAGGTCAAAGATCAGCCGGGTTTTGTCTTTGCCGGGAATGATGTGAAGATCGTGGATGCTCAGCCCGGGATTAAGCTTGGCCAGGAGCCCGTTGAGCTCCTGCCGGATCTGCTCATTGCGGTTCGAGCGGACGGCCACGGGCTCGTAGTGGATGCTCATGTGCACCCCTTCATCTTCCCAAAAATCCTTTTGAATCTGCGTGATGATCCGG
>CALLQJ010000318.1 GCA_938014865.1 uncultured Fastidiosipila sp. | reverse complement strand
CGGCACGCAGAATCCGGGGGATAATCCGGAAGGCGGCACGTATAATGCCGATTATACTGAAAACGACTAATATATATGATATAAATAACGTCGGCCGATTCATTCGGCCGGCGATTTCATGAGACGTCCGGTGCCGGAAAGAAGACGGAATAGCTTCCGTTTTTTTCCGGTGCCGGATTGTCACTGTAAACTATTGAAGAAGAATTCCTCCCGGAGGTAATGCATGGCAGAAAAAAAGAGAGATTATTATGAGGTTCTGGGGGTGAGCAGAGATGCCGATGAAGCGGAGCTTAAAAAGGCGTATCGCAAAACGGCAAAGAAGTACCACCCGGACCTGCATCCTGACGATAAAGAAGCAGAAGCTAAATTCAAAGAAGCGAATGAGGCCTATGCTGTCCTTTCCGATCCCGAAAAACGCAAGCGTTACGATCAGTTCGGGCATGCCGGTGTGGACGGGCAGGGCTTTGATCCGTCTGACTTCGGCTTCGGCGGTTTCGGGGATCTCGGTGATATCTTCTCGGATCTTTTCGGAGCAGGCTTCGGCGGCAGAACAAGTTCCCGGGCCAACGGCCCCGTACGCGGCCGCGACCTGCGCTATCGCATGGACCTGGAGTTTATGGAGGCGGCCTTCGGCACGTCCAAGACCATTAATGTTTCTTTGGACGATACCTGTGAAACCTGTAAGGGCAGCGGGGCCAAACCGGGCACGGAGGTCAAAACCTGCGGGCGCTGCCACGGTACAGGTGAGGTGTCCGAACGCCAGCAGAGCGTCTTCGGCATGATGATGACGACCCGTCCTTGTCCCGAATGTCACGGCAAAGGCAAGATCATTACCGAACCTTGCCCGAGCTGCGGCGGACGCGGGCGCAAGCGCAGAAACAAATCACTGACGGTGAATATTCCGGCCGGGATCGATACCGGCGAATCGCTGACCTTGCGAGGAGAGGGCGAACCCGGTCTCAACGGGGGTCCTAACGGCAATATTTATCTTGAAATCCGCGTCAAACCGCATGAGGTGCTGCGCCGGGAAGGCAGCAATACCTTTGTCACCGTTCCCGTAACCTTTGCGCAGGCTGCGCTGGGGGCCGAAATCGAAATTCCGACCATTGACGGCCCGCAGAAATACAGGATCAAGGAAGGCACGCAGCCGGGGGATGTCATTACCCTGCGCGGCAAAGGGATCCCCTATGTCAATCGTAACAACCTAAGAGGCGATGCCTTTGCTACAATTGATCTGGAAGTGCCGCGCCGTCTTTCCGATGAACAAAAAGAGAAGATCAAAGCGTTTGAAGACAGCCTGAATTCGTCTAATTATCAGAAACGGGAAGGCTTTTTCAGCAAACTGAAAAATTTGTTTAAATAAGACCTCGGAAATCAGCCTTTGAGGCCGGCGCCGGCTAAACTTGAAAGTGAGCAGAATATGAAGTGGATTGAGTTTTTACTTAAAACGTCTTCTGAAGCAGCGGAAGCTGTAACAGAGCGTCTTGCCCAGATGGGGGCGGCGGGAATCGCTGCGCAGGATCCCGCGGAGATGAAAAGTCTTCTGGAAAGCGATGACGATACCGCTCATGTGGATCCGGGCTTTGCCGATGAGCTGCCGGACTACACCACGATCCGGGCGTATTTTGCCCTTTTCCCCGAAGGCATTGCCTGCAATGCCGTCGGAGCGCCGGGCAGTTTTTCCGACGTGGATACGGAGGCGGTGTATGCCGGCGGCCATTATCCGGAAGAGCGCGTCCCGCTTGACGCCATGCAGAAGCGTATTGAAGCAGAGCTTGAGCATATTGCAGAATTTCTGCCGGCCGGGCCCGCGGAGGTCTCGCATAAGGAAGTAGATGAATTGTCCTGGCGGGATAAGTGGAAAGAGTTTTACCGCCCGATGCATATCTCCAAGCGCCTTTTTGTCGTTCCGACCTGGGAAAAGTTCCGGGCCCCTAAGGGCAGCCGGATTATTCGTCTGGATCCCGGATCGGCCTTCGGAACGGGCAGCCATGAAACCACGCAGCTCTGCGCACGTTATATAGACAACTACATGAGCCCTGAGTCGAATGTCCTGGATCTGGGCACGGGTTCCGGCATTCTGGCCATTGCGGCGGCCCTTTTGGGCGCGAGACAAGTGAAGGCCATGGATATTTCCGGGCACTGCACGGAAGTCTGCCGGGAAAATGTCAAAACAAACGGCTTGGACGATAAAATCACTTGTGTGCAGGGTGAACTCAAAGACGATGACAGGCGCTACGATCTGATTACGGCGAATTTGATTTCGGAAGTGCTGATTGAGCTCGCGCCGGAATTCCCGAAGCATATGACCGACCTCGGACTCTTGATCTGTTCGGGGATTATTAAGAGCAAGAAAGATGAGGTCCTGAAAGCATTCCGCCGTGAAGGCTTCAAGCTTTTTGCCTCAGAAGAACAAAATGACTGGTATGTGATGGCTTTTTCTCATGCCGAAAAAAGGCCCTTTGAATAAAAAACGCCATAAAAAAGAAGTTAAATAAGACTGCCCGCCGGCCCTGAAACTGCTTAGCGCAGGAATCGGGCCGGGGGCAGTTTTTTCTTTCTGCATTTCCGAGAGTTTTTAAGGGCTTTTCCCGGGGCTTTTCTGTTCAAGTGCGCTGCTTTATTGTAAACTTAAAAATATCAATCCTGTTTTAACAAAAGAAGGGGTACTTATGCTGAGAGTTGGAATGTTAACATCCGGCGGCGACTGTCAGGGGCTTAATGCAGCCTTGCGGGGAGTAGCCAAAA